>NZ_JBVBEF010000018.1:0-112163 GCF_055456055.1 Bradyrhizobium sp. LeoB3 | reverse complement strand
TTCCCGATTCTGGAATCCCTCACACCCGCCCCGAGTCAATCCGCCGCACCGCACCACATCTGTGCATGCCCTAGCGCCTTCGCGGGGACGACCAAGGTGGGGTCAGCTCAATACAGCGGGAACCTGGTCGGCTCGCCGCCCAGATCCGACGGCGGGTTAAGCGGCTGGCGATCGATCGGCCGATTGAGGTTTTCCCGCGCGAAGTCCGGGTACCCGAACGGCGACGGGAAGGCGTAGTCCTGGAACTTGCGGTCGCCCGGCAGCACCTCGGTGCCGGCATCGAGCCAGGAGCGGGTGGTCACGAAGACGCGGGTGCGCGGTCCCTGCTGGTAGGAACGGTTGGGCCCCTGGCCTCCGTAAGTGACCCGGCCGTCGCGGTCATACCGGAGCTGGTCCTGACGCCGGCTCTGGGCATCGGCAGGGCTGGCGAGGAGACCGGCCACGGCCGCGGCGGTGGCAAAAAATACCGCGAGCTTGGTCGCAGCAGGAAATTTGGCAGTCATTTCATCCTCGTCACTGTGCCCGCACGCGGGGCTGGCAGATCGCCCATCTGATTTGGCCATATTGTAGCCTTGGCGCAACGGTCGCAACTAGGTCAAATGCGCCACACCCGCGCGCAATAATGCCGCGGGAAGCGCAAAAGTTTCATGAAAACCAGTGCCTTGCCGCGATAACGCCATCATCGAAGGCGCCGCAACCGATGGCCGGCCGGCCTCTGAGTGATTACATAGCGTCACGGCGCGAGGCGGCCGGACCAGCAAAGCGCTACGACTAACGTTGTCTTAACGGCGTTTCTCGCATAGAAGCGCTGCGCTTCCTGATCCGCCAGACTGCGCGGGCGAGCATTTTTCCTCGGAGAATGAACGATGGGTTACAAAGTCGCGGTGGTGGGTGCGACCGGTAATGTCGGGCGGGAAATGCTCGGCATTCTGGACGAGCGCAAATTCCCGGCTGACGAGGTGGTCGCGCTGGCCTCGCGCCGCAGCGTCGGCGTCGACGTCTCCTATGGCGATCGGACCCTGAAGGTCAAAGCGCTCGAGCACTACGACTTCTCCGATGTCGACATCTGCCTGATGTCGGCGGGCGGGGCGGTGTCGAAGGAATGGTCGCCGAAGATCGGAGCCGCCGGCGCGGTCGTGATCGACAATTCCTCGGCCTGGCGCATGGATCCGGATGTGCCGCTGATCGTGCCGGAAGTGAATGCGGACGCGGCGGCGGGCTTCACCAAGAAGAACATCATCGCCAATCCGAACTGCTCGACCGCGCAGCTCGTGGTGGCGCTGAAGCCCCTGCACGACAAGGCGACGATCAAGCGCGTCGTGGTCTCGACCTATCAATCGGTCTCGGGCGCCGGCAAGGACGCGATGGACGAATTGTTCTCACAGACCAAGGCCGTCTACACCAATGACGAGCTGATCAACAAGAAATTCCCCAAGCGCATCGCCTTCAACGTCATCCCGCACATCGACGTGTTCATGGAGGACGGCTACACCAAGGAAGAGTGGAAGATGATGGCGGAGACCAAGAAGATTCTTGATCCCAAGATCAAGCTCTCCGCGACCTGCGTGCGCGTGCCGGTCTTCGTCGGCCATTCGGAAGCCGTCAACATCGAGTTCGAGAACCCGATCTCGGCGGATGAGGCGCGCAACATCCTGCGCAATGCGCCGGGCTGTCTCGTCATCGACAAGCAGGAGCCCGGCGGCTACGTCACGCCCTATGAGGCGGCGGGCGAGGACGCCACCTATATCAGCCGCATCCGCGAGGACGCGACGGTGGAGAACGGGCTCGTGCTGTGGTGCGTGTCGGACAATCTGCGCAAGGGCGCCGCGCTGAATGCGGTGCAGATCGCCGAATGCCTGATCAACCGCAAGTTGCTCATCGCCAAGAAGAAGGCGGCCTGAGAATAGCGGTGAATCGTGAATGACCGGGGAGCCGGAATCGATGACCGACGAGCCGGTTCCCTATCGACCTGATCCCAGGCTGAAACGCGTTGAGACCGTCTTCGAAAGCCTGATCTTCAACAGCCGCTGGCTGATGGCGCCGTTCTATTTCGGTCTCGTCGTCAGCCTCGCCGTGCTGCTCTACAAATTCGTCGCACTGCTGTGGGAGTTCATCCTGCACGTGCCCTACGCCAAGGAATCCGACATCATCCTTGGCGTGCTCAGTCTGATCGACGTGTCGCTGACCGGCAATCTGATCCTGATCGTGGTGTTCTCGGGCTATGAGAACTTCGTTTCCCGGATCGATCCCGCCGGCCATCCGGACTGGCCGGAATGGATGACCAAGGTCGATTTCGGCGGCCTGAAGCAGAAGCTGCTGTCCTCGATCGTGGCGATCTCGGCGATCCAGGTGCTGAAGGCCTTCCTGAACATTGATGCGATCTTCGACGCGCAGAAGCTCGGATGGCTGGTTGGCATCCACCTGGTGTTCGTGATCTCGACCCTGATCCTGGCGTTGTCGGACCGCTGGGGCGCCGGCCACGGGGCGGATTAGGTTGATTGGCGAATAGGGAGTAGCGAATAGCGAGTGGAATTACACTACTCGCTACCCGCCATTCGCGCACTCACGAATTCCTTCGTCGTCCGGTCGAGCACGAACAGCGAGCCTTCGGCGACGCCGAAATAGGCGCCGTGCAGGTTCGTCTCGCCCTTCTGCACCCGCTCGCGCACGAACGGGAACGTCATCAGGTTCTCCAGCGAGCGGAACACCGCGGCTTTCTCGATCCGGATGGTGAAATCCTGCATCGTCTCATGCTCGCGCTGCTCGACGATCTCGCCGGGCTTGATGAACATCTGCATCCATTTGCCGATGAAGTCGCCGGGCGACAGCGGCTGGATTTTATCGATAAAGGCGCGGATGCCGCCGCATTGGGCATGGCCGAGCACGACGATGTGCTTCACCTTGAGCACGCTGACGGCATATTCCAGCGCCGCCGAGACGCCGTGGGCGCCGCTGTCGGGCTGGTAGACCGGAACCAGGTTGGCGACGTTGCGCACCACGAACAATTCACCCGGCCCAGCGTCGAAGATCACTTCCGGCGAGACGCGGGAATCGCAGCAGCCGATCACCATCACTTCGGGTGACTGGCCGCGCACGGACAATTCGCGGTAGCGGGATTGTTCCGTGGGCAGCCGTTGCGTGGCGAAAGCCCGGTAGCCGTCGAGCAGATTTTTCGGGAAGAGCTCCATGCCCTTGCCTAACCACAAGCCGATGACCGGAACAAGGCTTTCGGAGCGATGGCCGAAATGATAGGCGGGATGGAAACGACCGAAAGGAAACGACCATGACCCGTCCGCGCCGCAGCCTGTTGTTTATGCCCGGATCCAACGCGCGGGCGCTGGAGAAAGCGCGCAACCTGCCGGCCGACGGTATCATCCTCGACCTCGAGGATTCGGTGGCGCCGGACGCCAAGGGCCTGGCGCGGGACCAGATTGCTGCGGCTGTGGCGGCCAAGGGCTTCGGCAAGCGCGAGGTGCTGGTCCGGATCAACGGCCTCGACACGCCGTGGTGGGTCGACGACATCGGCATGGCCGGCAAGGCGCAGCCCGACGGCATCCTGGTTCCCAAGGTCTCCAGCGTCGACGACCTCAATGCGATTGCCGACCGCCTGAGCGACATCAACGCGCCTGCCTCGATCCGGGTCTGGGCCATGATCGAGACCGCGCGTGCGGTGCTGCATGCCGAGGAACTCGCCGCGGCCTCAAAGGATTCCGAGACCCGGCTTGCGGGTTTCGTGTTCGGCCCGAACGACATTTCGCGGGAGACGCGGATCAAGATGCAGCCGGGCCGTGCGATCATGATTCCGATGATCACCCATTGCATCCTGGCGACGCGCGCGCACGGATTGGAGATCCTCGACGGTCCCTATAGCGATTTCGCCAATGTCGATGGCTTTGCCGCCGAATGCGCACAAGCGCGCGATCTCGGTTTCGACGGCAAGACACTGATCCATCCGGGCCAGATCGAAGCCTGCAACGCGATCTTCACCCCGCCGGCGGAAGAAGTCGCGGAAGCCCGCAAGATCCTCGCCGCGTTCGACAAGCCGGAGAATGCCTCGCGCGGCGCGATCCAGATCGACGGCCGCATGGTGGAGCGACTCCACGCCGAGATGGCGCGCCGCACGATCGCAATCGCAGATGCGATCGCGGCAATGAAGGGTTGAGACGACGGGTTAGCGAAATTTTTCCGCCGCCCACGCGTAGAGACTGCCCGGGATCGGCGCCTCGCGGCCGCGGCCTTTCGGCGAGATGTGCAGGCCGATGACGTCGGGGTTGCCGAGCAGTTTCGAGAAGTCGCGCGGTTCGAAGAACAATTTCGGCTCGGCGTGCACGGCGTAAAATGACTGCTTCGGCAGGGCGTATTGCAACTCCCCTGCGCGGCGGGCGAGCGCGGTGAGCGCCGGCGGGCCGTAGAGCGAGATCCGGATGTCGGAAAGACGGTCGGAAACGCCGCGCAGGCGTCGCAGCGCGAAGACGAGGCGATGACGAAGCGCGAGCCACTCCGGCGTCAGCTCCTCCTGCTTCATCAATCCTTCGAAGGCGCGCACGATCGGATCGTCCGGTGGCAGATAAAGCACGGAGTTGCCGAGCTGGCGCGGCCGCTCCCACGCAAAGTAAGGCTTGGCCGGATCGATCTCGATCGGCTTCAGCAGCAGCACATCGGCATCGAGCCAAACGCCGGCGCGCTCAGTCATCAGCCGCATGCGGAAGAAATCGCTGAACTGCAGGATGGTCCAGCCGTGCCAGTTCCCGTCCGGCCCCGGCGGGCGCAGTTTCTCGGAGAACGCATGCGGCAGGATTGCCTCGGCCTCCGCATTGCCGACGCCGTCGGGCAGGCCGGGCAGCGGATCGAAACTGTAGACGGTGACCTTGTGGCCGGCGGCGACCTGCGAACGCAGGCAGGTCAGCCGCAGCCGGTCGAGCGGACCGTGCCAGAAGCTAACGACGTCCGGACGCATGCGCCGTCCCTCTAGAGCATGATCCGGAGCGGAAAGATCAGGCCCAGGCGCGCTCGCGGCTGGCCTTCGCCTCGTAGTCGTCGATCGACGACTTCTTCTCCATCGTCAGCCCGATATCGTCGAGACCGTTGATCAGGCAGTGCTTGCGGAACGGGTCGATCTCGAACTTCACGGCGCCGCCGTCGGGACCGCGGATTTCCTGGTTCGCCAAGTCGATCGTCAGCGTCGCATTGGCGCCGCGCTCAGCGTCGTCGAACAGCTTGTCGAGGTCTTCCTGGGCAACGCGGATCGGCAGGATGCCGTTCTTGAAGCAGTTATTGTAGAAGATGTCGCCGAACGAGGTCGAGATCACACAGCGGATGCCGAAATCGAGCAGCGCCCAAGGTGCGTGCTCGCGGCTCGAGCCGCAGCCGAAATTGTCGCCGGCGACCAGGACCTTGGCATTGCGATAGGCCGGCTTGTTCAGCACGAAGTCGGGATTTTCGCTGCCATCGTCCTTGTAGCGTTGCTCCGAGAAGAGCCCCTTGCCAAGGCCGGTGCGCTTGATGGTCTTCAGGTACTGCTTGGGGATGATCATGTCGGTGTCGACATTGATGATCTTCAATGGCGCCGCGACGCCTTCCAGCTTGGTAAATTTTTCCATCGATCGCACTTCCCGGTTCAAGGTGGGATAGGGGTTATCTATCTCGAAAAACCCCCTGAAAAAAGGCCAATTTACGCAATCCTAGCCTGCGGCAGCCTCGATCGCCTCCATATCGGCGTCCGAAAGGCCGAAATGGTGGCCGATCTCATGGACGAGGACGTGGCGGACGATGTGGCCCAGCGTCTCCTCGTGCTCGGCCCAATAGTCGAGGATCGGGCGGCGGTAGAGCCAGATCATGTTGGGCAAATGCGGGATGTCGCCATGGCTCTGGTGCGGCAGACCTATGCCCTGGAACAGGCCGAGCAGGTCGAATTCGCTTTCGCAGCCCATCTCGTCCATGACTTCGTCGGTCGGGAAATCGTCGACGCGGATAATCACGCCTTCGCAAAGGCTGCGAAAACGCTGGGGCAGGCGCTCGAAAACGTCATGCGCCATGACCTCCATTTCGGCGAGCGACGGCGCTTTGGCTGTGGTCCACATGGCGCCTGTTTAGCGCGAGTTTCGCACAGGGCGCCAGCGCTGTTGACCTTGTCGCGGCAATCGGAGACCGTACGGCCCGCGAACAGGACTTTGGGTGGGCGTGATGCGGCGGATCGTGATGGGAATGCTACTGGCGGCTTTGGCGGGAGCCTCGCTGCCGGTCGCGAGCGCGCAGGCGCAAACGGCGCCATCGGCCAGGGCTGCTGTGCAGGCGACTACGCCCACCATCTCCGAGACCTCCGCGCAACGTCGGCGGCCGCTGCGACGGATTCCGATCTACCGCCAGGATCACTGGGAACCGGATGTCATTCCGCGCTACAATCCGGGCCCGAACGCCGTGCGCGATTGCACTGCCCACTATGTGCAGGAATACCGGCCGAGCGGGACCGTGATCACACCGCGCATGCACTGCTACTGGCGTCCCGGTTAGCTTCCCGCTGGAGCGTGATGACTTTCTTCGAATCGTCATCCCGCTCTAGCTCTTTGTTTGAGCATGATCTTTTTCGGAAAACCGGTCTCCACTTTTCCGGATCATGCTCTAGCCGCATCGCCAATCGCCAATACCGCGGGCGGCCAGAATTCCTGACTTTGTCAGGGAACTGAAACGCGCAGTCCTGCGTTCACGTCCGCGGCGCAGATTCATTCCCTCCACATTCACGTCGTCCGCTTCTGCTTGCGACCTGCGTCGCGGCAGCCTCACTCGATTCGAATCGATGGTTGCAGACGTGATATCCGAGGACGTTCGGGAGAACAAAAAATGAAAGTGACAAAACTTCTGGGGCGGTTGCCGCCGGTTCACTGCTTGCTCTTGCCGTGCCGGGCGAGCATGCTCACGCGCTCTCGCTGAACAGCCCCGGTGCTGCTGCGGCGGTTCAGGATGCTCCGAAGCAGATGTCGGGGACGACCGAAGTGCGCTGGCAGCCCCGCCGCCATCACCGTTGGCACCGCCCGCATCCTCGCCGCCACTGGCGCCGCTAACAGGCACGCGGCATTCAACGCAGAGCGCACAGGCCCGTTAGCAACGGGCCTGTTTTGATTTTGGCCGCGAAATCGGCATGATGGCTTCCTTATCGCCCGCCCGATTGCTTCAAGGAGTTCTGTCATGAAAAGTTGGATCGGTATCGCGCTCGTCGTAGGTGTATTGGCATTGGCATCAACGCCGTCGCTGACGACGAGGGCAGCAGCGCAGCAGCGGATCGTCACGGAAACGGCCGACACAGGCAAAGCCACGGATCTCAGCGCGCGCCGCTACAGGCCATACTACCGAAACGTTGATCGGTCCTATGCGGGCTTCTATTACAGGCCCTATCAGCCTTACGTTCGCACCTACACGGAGCCTTACTACTTCCGACCATATCCATATGACAGGCTGGTCCCGTACGCATTCGGCTTCCGGCATGACCCGTGGTGGTGGTGAAGACGGAAAGCCTCCCAGCAGAAGGCGACCGCGTCGCACGCTTCGTATTATGGGGTGTTCACTTCGTTATCTCTGACGTCGTGACAGGGGCGGCCGAACATGCGCGACGACACGCCGCTGACGCGGCGCAATCATCGTTGGGCACGTAGCAGCGAACCGCAGGAGATGTGGAGGCCCGGGGTCAAGCCCGGGCGTGACAAGTCAGTCGCGAAATCGACCTCTCGAATTGGTGCGGTGCATCAGTCCCAGTCCCTGAACTTCCAGGACTTCAGCTTCCACGGCGTCAGATTCTCCACCCGCCATTGCGCCCAGCGGTCCGGCGGCCAGTGGCTGAGGCGCGAGGTCTCTTTCGCCTGCGGCATTGGATCGATCACGCGCGGCATGGTTCGGCGCCGGCTCTGGCGCGTCGCCTCGCTGATCATATCGACATATTCGCGCTTGTCGGCCATGCCGGCTCCTTGCGAAACGATGCATTCGCAAGGAGCAAGTTTGCGCCTCGTCGCTTAACGAGGCGTTTCCGGGATCGATCGAGGTTGAACGAAGGCGGCTAGCGCCAGTCCCTCACGTCGACGAAGTGGCCGGCGATTGCCGCGGCGGCCGCCATTGCCGGCGACACCAGATGGGTGCGGCCCTTGAAGCCCTGTCGTCCCTCGAAGTTGCGGTTCGAGGTAGAGGCGCAGCGCTCTTCCGGCTTCAGCTTGTCCGGGTTCATGGCAAGGCACATCGAGCAGCCCGGCTCGCGCCACTCAAAGCCGGCCTTGATGAAGATCTTGTCGAGACCTTCCGCCTCCGCCTGCTCCTTCACGATGCCGGAGCCCGGCACGATCATCGCGTTGACGTTGGCATTCACCGTCTTGCCTTCGGCGATCTTGGCCGCGGCGCGCAGATCCTCGATGCGGCCGTTGGTGCAGGAGCCGATGAAGACGCGGTCGAGCTTGATGTCGGTGATCTTCGTGCCCGCTGTCAGACCCATATATTTCAGCGCGCGATGCTTGGAGAGACGCTTGGCCTCGTCCGCGATCTTGTCGGGATCTGGCACGAAACCGGTAACCGAGATGACATCCTCCGGCGAGGTGCCCCAGGTCACGATCGGCGGCAGCTTCGCTGCGTCCAGCCGGAGTTCGTGATCGAAATGCGCGCCCTCGTCGGAACGCAGCGTCTCCCAATAGCGCAGCGCCGCATCCCAGGCCTCGGCCTTCGGTGCCTTCGGACGACCGCGCAGGAAGTCGAACGCCTTCTCGTCGGGCGCGACCAGGCCGGCGCGCGCGCCGCCTTCGATCGACATGTTGCAGACGGTCATGCGGCCTTCCATCGACAGTGCGCGGATCGCCTCGCCGGCATATTCCAGCACGTAGCCGGTGCCGCCGGCGGTGCCGATCTCGCCGATGATGGCGAGGATGATGTCCTTGCCGGTCACGCCTTCGGGCAATTTGCCGTCGACGGTGACGCGCATGTTCTTGGCTTTCTTCTGGATCAGCGTCTGCGTCGCGAGCACATGCTCGACTTCGGACGTGCCGATGCCGTGCGCGAGTGCGCCGAACGCGCCATGCGTCGAGGTGTGGCTGTCACCGCAGACGATGGTGGTGCCGGGCAGCGTGAAGCCCTGCTCGGGGCCGATGACGTGGACGATGCCCTGGCGCTTGTCGAACTCGTTGTAATATTCGATGCCGAATTCCTTGGCGTTCTCGGCCAGCGCCTTGATCTGCTCGATGCTTTCAGGGTCGGGGTTTGGCTTGGTGCGGTCGGTGGTCGGCACGTTATGGTCGACGACGGCCAGCGTCTTTTGCGGCGCGTGGACCTTGCGGCCAGCGGTGCGCAGGCCTTCGAACGCCTGCGGCGAGGTGACTTCGTGCACCAGATGGCGGTCGATATAGATCAGGCAGGTGCCGTCTTCGGCTTCGTGCACCAGATGGTCGTTCCAGATCTTGTCATACAGGGTGGTCGGTTTGGACATGAGCATCAGCTCCAGCGATGTTGTGATAGCGGATCGGCGCGGTTAAGCGCCGGGGCAAACGAAGGGACGGCGCAGCATCAAGCTGCGCGCGTAAGCTCCGACGTCGCCGAGGTCGCAAAGCGCCCGAAGAACCGGCCAGGCAGCCGCGAGCGATCGTCGATCACGACGCGCTTGATGGGCTCGATGCTGGTCTGATCTGGAACCATTCTACAAATATATAGCAGGCCAATCCGGAATCGCGAGTGCTTTCAACGCGCGTCAGGATGCGCCATATGCGCGAGTACGTGACCTTCACCCTGAGGAACGCGCCACCGGCGGGGCTTCATCCTTCGAGACGCGCGTTCCGCGCTCCTCAGGATGAGGGGTGACGCCAGCATCCGCTGTGACGGCGGTAACAAAAAAAGCGCGGGGACCGGCCCCGCGCTCTTGGTCGCATCCGAGTTGGTCGGATCGAATTACTCGTTGACCGCGGCGGCGCGATCCTGCTTGTCCTGCTTCTCGACGATGCGGGCCGATTTGCCGCGCAGGCCGCGCAGATAATAAAGCTTGGCGCGACGCACCTTGCCGCGGCGCACCACCTTGATCGAGTCGATCATCGGCGACATTACCGGGAAGACGCGCTCCACGCCCTCGCCATAGGAGATCTTGCGCACCGTGAAGCTCTCGTTGAGGCCGGAGCCCGAACGGCCGATGCAAACGCCTTCATAGGCCTGCACGCGGGTGCGGTCGCCTTCGACCACCTTGACGTTGACGATCACGGTGTCGCCGGGCGCGAATTCCGGGATCTGCTTGGTCGCAGCGAGCTTGTCGTACTGCTCTTTTTCGAGCTGCTGGATGAGGTTCATTGAAATCTCCATCGGAGGCGCGCCCAGCACCGACGCGGGCTGCGCAAGAATTCGGTCTATCCTGATTGCGGATTTGGGCGCTCGTATAAGGCAAAGCGGAGGCTTTGTCACCCGTCTGTCGTGTTTTTTGTGCCGTGCCGCGCGGCCCACAAGTCCGGCCGCCTGGCCTGGGTCAGAGCCTCGGATTGGGCCTGCCGCCAAGCTGCAACCTTGGCATGATCGCCCGACGTGAGGATTTCCGGGATCGGCCGGCCCTCGAACTCCTGCGGGCGGGTAAATTGAGGGTATTCCAGTAGTCCTTCGGAGAAGCTTTCGTCTTCCCCGGAGGCCTGTTTGCCCATCACCCCCGGCAACAGCCGCACGCAGGCGTCGATCAGGGCCATGGCGGCGATTTCTCCGCCCGAGAGCACATAATCCCCGATCGAGACCTCCTGGAGCCCGCGCGCCTCGATTACCCGCTCATCGACTCCCTCGAAACGGCCGCAGACGATGAGGGGACCTGGGCCGGACGCGAGTTCCGCAACCAGGGACTGGGTCAGTGGCCGACCGCGCGGGCTCATTAAGAGCCGTGGCCGGTTCGGCGCGATCTCGGTGGCATCGATGGCGGCGGCCAGGATGTCGGCACGGAGCACCATGCCCGGCCCGCCGCCGGCGGGGGTGTCGTCCACGCTGCGGTGCCTGTCGATCGCAGAATCCCTGATGTCCCGCGTTTCCAGAGCCCATAGCCCGGAGGCGAGTGCCCTGCCGGCAAGGCTGACGCCGAGCGGCCCGGGAAACATCTCCGGGAACAGGGTCAGGACGGTGGAGCGCCATATGGTCAGATCGGTCATCGGGTTCCGTTCGGGTGCCGCAGCCGTGAGGTCGAGATCTTGACCTGGTGGAGGTCATTCGTCGTCCCGGCGAAGGCCGGGACCCATAACCACAGAAACCTATGGTGTGCTTAGCGGGAGCACCAGCGAACGCAACGACGGACAGCCGTGGTTATGGGTCCCCGCCTTCGCGGGGACGACCTTGGGATGAATCTTCGCCCTCAATCTCTTCAGGCAATTCGACGATCACCCGTCCGCCAGCGAGGTCGACAGTCGGCACGACCGCATTGGTGAATGGCAGCAGCATTGTCGCGCCCTGCGGTGGGGCGATCTCGATGATGTCGCCGGCGCCGAAATTATGGATCGCAACGACCTTGCCAAGCGGCTGGTCGGCGGTCGTGACAGCGGCAAGGCCGATCAGGTCGGCGTGGTAGTATTCGTCGTCGTCCGTTTCGGGCAATCGTTCGCGCGGAACGTAGAGCTCGAGCCCGTTCAGCCGCTCGGCCTCTTCGCGCGTAGATACGTCCTTGAACGTCGCGACCAGATGATCCTTCGCCTCGCGGACATGCGCGACCTCGAACTGGCGAGTGCCGTCCTTGGTCGTCAGCGGGCCGTAATGCTTCACGGCCAGCGGGTCTTCGGTGAAGGTCCAAAGCTTAACGGCGCCGCGCACGCCATGCGCAGCGCCGATCCGAGCGACGCAAACCGGTGTGGACACCGTGGTGCGCCGAAAAGCTTACGCCTTCGCGGCGGCTTCGGCCTGGGCCTTCCGCTCCTTGCGCGGCACGGCCTTTTCCGGGTTGTTGCGCGGCGCGCGCTTCACGACGCCGGCCGCATCGAGGAAGCGGGTGACGCGGTCCGACGGCTGCGCGCCCTTGGCGAGCCAGGCCTTCACCTTGTCCATGTCGAGCTTCAGGCGCGCCTCGCTGTCCTTCGGCAGCAGCGGATTGAAGTGGCCGAGCCGCTCGATGAAGCGGCCGTCGCGCGGAAAGCGCGAGTCGGCGACGACGACGTGATAGACCGGACGCTTCTTGGTGCCGGCGCGCGCAAGACGGATAACGACAGACATTTAGTTCTCCTGATGAATGGTTTGATTTGGATGTTGATGAATTAGCCCGTCATTCCGGGTTCGCCGCCGCGCGGCGCCCTGGAATGACGAACGGAGAAAGATTGCTCATTATTTCTTCTTCCCCGGAAAGCCGCCGAGGCCCGGCAGTGTCGGCTTGCCGCTGAGGCCGGTGAGCCCTGGCACGTTCGGCAGGCCCTGGCGCAGCCCGACGGGGAGTTCCTTCGGCAGGTTTGGCAGGCCGCCACCGGGCGCGCCCTGCATCTTCTCGGCCAACGCCTTCATCTCTTCCGGCGAAGGTGGCTTCATGCCGCCGCCAAAACCCATCGCCTGCGCGATGCCGGCGAGCGGGCCGCGTTTGCCCGAACCCATGGCCTTCATCATGTCGGACATGTTCCGGTGCATCTTGAGCAGCTTGTTGACCTGCTCGACGTTCTGCCCTGCGCCCGCGGCGATGCGCTTCTTGCGGCTGGCCTTGAGGATGTCCGGGTTCTTGCGCTCCTGCCGCGTCATCGAATCGATGATCGCGACCTGGCGCTTCAGGATCTTGTCGTCGATCCCGGCGGCGGCGATCTGGTTCTTCATCTTCGCAATGCCGGGCATCATGCCCATCAGGCCGCTGATGCCGCCCATGTTCGCCATCTGCATGAGCTGCTCGCGCATGTCGTTGAGGTCGAACTGGCCCTTGCGCATCCGCTCGGCGGTGCGCGCGGCCTTCTCGGCATCGATGTTGGCGGCGGCACGCTCGACCAGCGACACCACGTCGCCCATGCCGAGGATGCGGCCGGCGATGCGGCTCGGATGGAAGTCTTCCAGCGCATCGGTCTTTTCGCCGGTGCCGATCAGCTTGATCGGCTTGCCGGTCACCGCGCGCATCGACAGTGCGGCGCCGCCGCGGCCATCGCCGTCGACCCGCGTCAGCACGATGCCGGTCAGCCCGACGCGCTGGTCGAACGAGCGCGCGAGATTGACCGCGTCCTGGCCGGTCAGGGAGTCCGCGACCAGGAGCACTTCATGCGGATTGGTGGCGGCTTTGATCTCGGCCGCCTCTTGCATCATCTCTTCGTCGAGCGTGGTGCGGCCGGCGGTGTCGAGCAGCACGACGTCATAGCCGCCGAGCTTGCCGGCCTCGATCGCACGCCGCGCGATCTGCGGCGGCTTCTGGCCGGCGACGATCGGCAGCGTCGGGATGTCGAGGTCGCGGCCGAGCACGGCCAATTGCTCCATCGCCGCCGGACGATAGACGTCGAGCGAAGCCATCAGCACCTTGCGCTTGTCGCGCTGGACCATGCGGCGGGCGAGCTTTGCAGTGGTGGTCGTCTTACCGGAACCCTGCAGGCCGACCATCATGATCGGAACCGGCGGCACCGTGTTGAGGTCGATGGTCTGGCCGTCGGAACCGAGCGTGGCGACCAGCTCGTCATGGACGATCTTGACCACCATCTGGCCTGGCGTGACCGACTTGACGACGGTGGCGCCGACCGCCTGCTCGCGCACGCGCTCGGTGAAACTCCTGACAACCTCGAGCGCGACGTCGGCCTCGAGCAGCGCGCGGCGCACTTCGCGCATCGCGGCGTCGACATCCTTTTCGGTGAGCGCACCGCGCCCTGTCAGCCGATCAAGGATGCCACCAAGCTTTTCCGACAGATTGTCGAACAATGCCGTTGTCCTTTGCCTGTTACAGGCGCTGCCTTAGACTCTTTAGTCCGTCATACCCCGCGAAGGCGGGGTATCCAGTACGCCGGGACCTCGCATCAAAACGAACGCGGCCGGCTACTGCATCACCCGCCTTCGCGGGTGATGACCACCTAGGTGTCCCGACGCAGAACGCCAAGACGATCTGCCAAAAGACGGTCTTCCAAACACTTTCGCGCCCGAGGGCGCACAGCGCTGTCGGGCGTTGGCCTCCGGTCTCGAGGGGCCGGTCGGCGGGTCGAAAAGAACGATCTTTCCGAGAAAGTGGCGGCGTTAAACCCCCACCGAGGCCGAAAGTCAAGGAAAAGTCGGGTGAGGTGATCCGAATTGAACCCGTAAAGACATGAAAGTACTTATGTTTCGGTCATCGGTTCCAATTTATGTACTCACCGCCATATAAATTCCCACGTCACTACCCGTGATACAGGCCCGTGCCCATCACCCGTCGCCGCATTTTTGGACTGCTCGCCGGTACTGCCGCCGTAGTGGGCGTGCCGTCTGCTTGGATTGACCGCATGAAGACCTATGACGGCCCCGTCTCCGATCATTTCGATGGCTTGCGCTTCTTCGATCCTCACGGCGCGCCGCCCAAGAAACTGGCTGAGGTGCTGCGCTGGCAGTTCGACGGCGAGCGGAAGCGCGTGACCTGGCCGGACTGGGTGCCAAGTCCTCACGCCGATACGCCGCCGCCGCGGGTCGAGGGCGACAAGGTGCGGCTGTCCTTTGTCGGCCATGTGAGCTGGCTGATCCAGGCCGCCGGTCTCAATATATTGGTCGACCCGGTGTGGTCGATGCGGGCCTCGCCGTTCTCCTGGGCGGGGCCGAAGCGGCGGAATGATCCCGGCATCGCTTTCGAGGCACTGCCCGAGATCGATGTCGTGCTGGTATCTCACGGCCATTACGATCATCTCGATATCGCGACGCTGTCGAAGCTGGCGGCGAAGTTCTCGCCGCGCGTGATCACGCCGCTCGGCAACGACGTCACCATGCGCGAGGCGGATCGCGCGATCAAAGCCGAAGCGTTCGACTGGCAGGATCGTGTCGAGCTTGGCAACGGCCTCGCCGTGACGCTGGTGCCGACCCGGCACTGGTCGGCGCGCGGGCTGCTCGACCGCAACAAGGCGCTGTGGGCGAGCTTCGTGCTGGAGACGCCGGTCGGCAAACTCTACATCGTCTGCGATTCCGGCTATGGCGATGGCGGCCATTTTCGCCGTGTCGCCGAGGCGCACGGCCCGCTGCGCCTCGCGATCCTGCCGATCGGCGCCTATGAGCCGCGCTGGTTCATGCGCGACCAGCACATGAATCCGGAAGATGCGGTGAAGGCGCTGGCCGATTGCGGCGCCGCGCAGGCCCTGGCGCATCACCATGGCACCTTCCAGCTCACCGATGAGGCCATCGATGCGCCGGTGATCGCGCTTGGCGAGGCGCTGGACCAGGCGGAAGTGCCGCGCGATAAATTCGCGGTGCTGAAGCCGGGACAGGTGTTCGAGATCTAACGTCGTCCCGGCCGAGCCCGGGACGACAGCCTCATCTGTTCGGCTTGCTCATTGCTTCGGCTTGATCGCCCAGGACACGTTCACTGAGACCGACAGCGTCTCCTCGCCCGGCGCGACGGGAGCTGATGCCGCCATTGGCGCGGCCATCTTGCCGCGGAAGAGGGGCGTCGGCGGTCCGCCTTCCGTGACGCTGAGTGCATCGCCAAGCGTGACGCCGGCCGCCCTGGCGTAGATTTCCGCCTTGCGACGCGCGTCGGCGACGGCCTTTTCGCGTGCGTCATCGAGCAGTTTTGACGCCTGCGAGACCAAGAAGCCGATACCGCCGATCTCATTGGCGCCGGCGCCAACCAGGACATCGATCAGGCCCGCGATCTTGGTGATGTCGCGCACCTTGATGATCACGCGATTGGTGGCGCGATAGCCGGAAATCGTTGCCGGCCCCGGCCGGCTTTGGGTCGTGGGATATTGCGGCTGCAGCGACAATCGCGAGGTCTGGTAGTCCTTCTCATCGATGCCGGCGCCTTTCAGTGCCAGCAGCACCTTGCCCATTGCGGCGTTGTTGATGTCGGACGCCTCGCGCGCGGTCTTGGCTTCCGAGGTTACGCCGGCGTCGATCTCGGCCTGGTCGGGCGCTGCCGAGATAGTGGCTTCGCCGTTGACGGAAATCGCAGGAGGCGGGACCGTCTGCGCCAGGGCAGGCGATGCCGCCAGCGCCAGCGCCGCGAGGGCAACGAGCTGTTTCATTCGCTTCACTTCACTTCAGTTCACTTCAGGGGGACGTAGACGTTGATCACCAGCTTGTCTTCCGCCGTCTTCAGCGGATCGGTGGTGTATTCCTCGATAAAGGTGTCTTTTGCTTCGAGTTTCTTGTCGTCGAGGTGATTGGTGATCGCCTCGTAGGTGTTGTCCATATTGTCGTAGGAGCCGCGGTGGACGAACTTCAAGGCTTTGCCGTCAGGCGAGTTGCCCATGCTCATGTTCTTGCCGAGGTTCTTCACCTCCTGGTCGACAGGGATTTCTGCGATGAAGGTGAAGCCGGTGTCGTCGGTCGAGGTGTAGACGATCATCGCATTGCCTGTCGGCTTGATGTTCTGCTTCTCAAGCAGCGCCGTCAGCGCCTTCAGCGAATCGGTCAGGGAGTCGAACGCCGAGTCCCAGTTGGCGTTGCCCTTCACCATGACAACCTTCTTCGGCTCCAGCGTGAACTCCTCGCCGAAGGGGTCGGCCGTCTGCACCGGCGCGGAGGCCGGGGGCGTCGGACTCTGGGCAGTTGAAGGGGCGTCGGCCGGCGATTTGGTCTCGGCCGGCGGCGGCGCGGGAGTGGGGGCGGGCGCAGGCGACACCGGCGCGGCCGAAGGCGCCGGCGAAGGCGAGGCGGCTGGAGCCGGCGCTTGCGCCAGCGCCACGCTGCCCCAGGCAATAGCGATTATCGGGACCAATGCGACCAATGCGCCGCGGAAACCATTGAATCGAATCATCTTGATATTCTCCATCCCCATCCCGAGCGGCCGCCTTTTTGTCCCGGCTGACGTCCGCAAGGCGCGATAGTCCTAACACGCAAGTTCCGCTTTCGTCCCATGACACTTGTGCCATGGGCGGCCGCGGGTGCGGAATGAATAGCGTCGTTTCGCGACATCATTCCGCTGCATCTTTCTGTCTGAGCGGGATCTTTTTCGGAAATGGACGCCGCTTTGCACGGGGCGCCACCTTCCGGGTCCGGACCATGCTCTGGCCAATTCGGCGTCATTCGCCATATAAGGCAGGCATAAATTGGGAAATTCCATGAGCGCGCTCGCCAACCACGCATTCGCCAAGATGAACGGTATCGGCAACGAGATCGTCGTGGTCGACATGCGTGATTCGAAGGCTCAGGTAGCGCCGGAGGACGCCCGCGCGGTGGCCGGTGCGGCCGGCGTGCCCTACGACCAGCTCATGGTGCTGCAGCCGCCGCGGCTGCAGGGGACGGAAGCCTTTATCAAGATCTACAACAATGATGGCTCGGAAGCCGGCGCCTGCGGCAATGGCATGCGCTGCGTGGTGCGCCGTGTGTTCGAGAAGACCGGGCAGACCGCCGCCACCTTCGAGACCCGGGCGGGGCTGCTCAATTGCTGGCAGGGCCCGGCGCCCGATCTCTACACCGTCGACATGGGCACGCCGAAATTCGGCTGGCAGGACATTCCGCTGGCCGAGGAGTTTCGCGACACCCGTTATATCGAATTGCAGATCGGACCGATCGATGCGCCGATCCTGCATTCGCCCTCGGTCGTCAGCATGGGCAATCCGCACGCGATCTTCTGGGTGGAAGACGTCAACGCCTATGACCTTTCCCGCTTCGGGCCGCTTCTGGAAAATCATCCGATCTTTCCGGAGCGCGCCAACATCACGCTCGCCCATATCGTCGATGCCGACCACATCACGATCCGGACCTGGGAACGCGGGGCGGGCCTGACCAAGGCGTGCGGCTCGGCCGCCTGCGCGACCGCGGTGGCGGCGGCGCGGCTGAAGCGCGCCAGTCGTACCGTCGAGATCACGCTGCCCGGAGGCAAGCTCAATATCGAATGGCGCGAGCGCGACGACCACGTGCTGATGACGGGGACGGCGACCTTCGAATATGAAGGCCGCTTCGATCCTGCGCTGTTCGCCAGCGCCAGCGTCACCTGAGATGACCGTCGACGTCATCACCTTCGGCTGTCGCCTGAATGCGTTCGAATCGGAGCTGATCCGGCACGAGGCTGACAATGCCGGCCTTGCCGACACCATCGTCATCAATAGCTGCGCGGTTACCAATGAGGCGGTGGCGCAGGCGCGCCAATCGATCCGCCGGTTGAAGCGCGAGCGCCCCGAAGCGCGCATCGTCGTCACCGGCTGCGCGGCGCAGACCCAAGCGCAGATGTTCGCTGACATGGCGGAAGTCGATCGCGTCATCGGCAATGATGAGAAGACGCGAAGCGCAGCCTGGCACGATGCACGCGCCGTGTTCGATGCGGGCCTTAGTGTGGCGGCGAGCGAGAAGATCGCAGTCGCCGATATCATGGCGGTCAGGGAAATGGCGCCGCATCTGCTGGAACGTTTTCAGAAGGGCCTGCCGCGGGTGTTCGTGCAGGTGCAGAACGGCTGCGACCATCGCTGCACCTTCTGCATCATCCCGTTCGGCCGCGGCAATTCGCGTTCGGTACCGATGGGCGCGGTGGTCGATCAGGTGCGTGCGCTGGTCGAACGCGGCCATGTCGAGATCGTACTGACGGGCGTTGACCTCACCAGCTATGGCGCCGATCTGCCGGGCACGCCCAAGTTGGGCACATTGACGCGGCAGATCCTGAAGCACGTGCCGGAGTTGCAGCGCCTGCGCATTTCCTCGATCGACTCCATCGAGGCCGATCGCGATCTGCTCGACGTGATCGGCAACGATGACAGGCTGATGCCGCATCTGCATCTGTCGCTGCAGTCCGGTGACGATCTGATCCTGAAGCGGATGAAGCGGCGGCACTCGCGTCAGGACGCGATTGCGTTCTGCGCGCAGGTGCGGCGGCTGCGGCCGGATATGGCGTTCGGCGCCGACATCATCGCGGGCTTTCCGACCGAGACGGAAGACATGTTTGCGCGCTCGCAGGATCTGGTCGCGGAATGCGACCTGACTTTCCTGCACGTGTTTCCGTATTCCAAGCGCCCGGGCACACCGGCCGCCCGAATGCCGCAGGTGGCAGGCGGAGAGATCAAGGAACGTGCGCGACGACTGCGCGCCGTGGGCGACGCGGCGTTGCGCAAGCGGCTCGCCGCCGAAATCGGCGCGACGCGTCAGGTCCTGATCGAGAGTGACAAACAGGGCCGCACGGAGCACTTCCTGCCGGTCGCGATCAGTGGCGAAACGCCGGGCGCGGTGCGGGCGCTTGCGATCAGTGGTAATGATGGTGCGCGGCTTCTTCCTTCTCCCCTTGTGGGAGAAGGTGGCGTGGACGCAGTCCACGCCGGATGAGGGGTTGTCTCCGCGGGCGCCGGTGTTTGTGGATAGAACCCCTCACCCTGGTGAGTTCGCTGCCCGCTGCGGAGCTGCCCTCTCCCACAAGGGGCGAGGGCGCATCAACTGGCGCCGCGATCGTGTTGTTCTCTTACTCTACTCCCCATTCCAGCCGCACGCCCGCAGCCGCTCGTGCATGTGCGCCGGCGCCGGCGCGACTACTCGCACCGGGTCCTTGTTCTTCGAGATCGGGATCACCAATTCGCGCGAGTGCAGATGCAGGCGCGGCTCGCCGAAGCGCGGGCCGTTGCCGTAGATGTTGTCGCCAAAGATCGGCCAGCCCATGGCGGAAGCGTGCACGCGCAATTGATGGGTGCGGCCGGTGACCGGTTCCATCGCGAGCCAGGCAAGACCGTCGCCGCGGCCGAGCACCTTCCAGTTTGTCACGGCCTTTTGACCTTCCGGGTCCGGCTTCTGCCACCAGCCGCGTTCGGCGTTCTTGCGGCCGAGCGGCAGATCGATCGTGCCTTGCTCTTCGGCAGGTCCGCCTTCGACCACGGCCCAATATGTCTTTGATATCTTGCCGTGCTTGAACAACAGGCCGAGCGAGGCGGTCGCCTTGCGATGTCGCCCAAGGACGAGGCAGCCCGAGGTGTCCCGGTCCAGCCGATGGGCGAGCACCGGCGGCCGCGGCAGGCCGAAACGCAGCGCGTCGAACGAGGCTTCCAGGTTGGGGCCGCCTTTTGGGCCACGATGCACCGGAATTCCGGCCGGTTTGTCGATCACCAGCATCAGGCCGTCGCGATGGAGCACGCGGGCCTCGATTTCCGCCGGCGTCAATTGTGGAACATCGTTCACGCGTCGAGACTTTCGTTTGCGGGGCGAAACGGCTAACACACCCGTGCCATGAACGATACCACTGCACCCAAACTGAGCTGGTGGAAGCGGCTCTCCAACGGGCTGAAGCGGACCTCGAGTTCGATCGGCACTGCCGTTGCAGGCCTCGTCACCAAGCGCAAGCTCGACCGCGCCATGCTCGATGATATCGAGGATGTGCTGCTGCGCGCCGATCTCGGCACCGATGTCGCCGTGCGCATCGCGGACGCTGTCGGCGCCGGTCGCTACGACAAGGAGATCTCGGCCGACGAGGTCAAGGCCGTGGTCGCAACCGAGGTCGAGAAGGTGCTGGCGCCGGTGGCCCAGCCGCTCGAGATCGATGCGGCGAAAAAACCATTCGTCGTCCTCGTGGTCGGCGTCAACGGCTCCGGCAAGACCACGACCATCGGCAAGCTCGCGGCGAAGTTTTCCGCCGAAGGCCGCAAGGTGATGCTGGCCGCCGGTGACACCTTCCGGGCCGCCGCGATCGAGCAGCTCAAGATCTGGGGCGAACGGACCAAATCTCCCGTCATCGCCGGCGCGCAGGGGTCGGATTCCGCAAGCCTCGCCTTCAATGCGCTCAGCGCGGCCAAGGAGCAGAAGCTCGACGTGCTGCTGATCGATACCGCCGGCCGGCTGCAGAACAAAGCCGAATTGATGAACGAGCTCGAAAAGGTGGTGCGCGTGATCCGGAAGGTCGATGCCACGGCGCCGCATGCGGTGCTCCTGGTCCTCGACGCCACGGTGGGACAAAATGCGCTGTCGCAGGTCGAGGCCTTTCACCGTACTGCTGGCGTCACCGGCCTCGTGATGACGAAACTGGACGGCACCGCACGGGGCGGCATTCTGGTGGCGCTGTCGGAGAAGCATAAATTGCCGGTGCATTTCATCGGCGTCGGCGAAGGCGTCGATGATCTTGCCCCCTTCACCGCGCGCGATTTCGCCAGGGCGATCGCAGGGATCGAGTAATGGACAAGAAAGCACCGCATCCTCTGTTCAAGCTCGCAACCGAGCTTGGTCCGCTGCTCATCTTCTTCTTCGTCAATGCCAAGTCGAACCTGTTCATCGCCACCGGCGTATTCATGG
The DNA here is from genome assembly GCF_055456055.1 of Bradyrhizobium sp. LeoB3. Taxonomy (NCBI): domain Bacteria; kingdom Pseudomonadati; phylum Pseudomonadota; class Alphaproteobacteria; order Hyphomicrobiales; family Nitrobacteraceae; genus Bradyrhizobium; species Bradyrhizobium sp. LeoB3. The sequence continues at coordinate 90,884 of NZ_JBVBEF010000018.1, read as the reverse complement.
TGGCCGTGGTGATTGCGATCATCGCGGCTTACCTCGTGACGCGGCATGTGCCCTTGATGGCGATCGTCACGGCGGTGGTTGTCGTCGTGTTCGGCACGCTGACGCTGATCCTGCACGATGAGACCTTCATCAAGATGAAGCCGACCATCGTCTACACGCTGTTCGCCGCGATTTTGGGCGGCGGCCTGCTGTTCGGCCGTTCCTTCATCGCGATCATGTTCGACCAGATGTTCAACCTCACCCCGCATGGCTGGCGCATCCTCACCTTCCGCTGGGCATTGTGGTTCCTGGCGATGGCCGTGGTGAACGAGATCGTCTGGCGCACCCAGACCACCGATTTCTGGGTCACCTTCAAGGTGTTCGGCATGGTGCCGCTGACGATGCTGTTTGCCGTCACCCAGATGCCACTGATCAAGCGCTACCAGCTCGAGCCGGTCTCACTGGAGCGGAGCGAGGCGGAGGCCGGGGACGTGAGTAAGGGATAATCCCGCCCTCGTCATTCCGGGGCGTGCCAACGGGTCCGCGCGAAGCGCGGCCCGATGACAGGCTCCGCACGAGCCCGGAATCCATCGGGCGGCAGGCGCAAGTGGTGGAATGGATTCCGGGTTCATCGTCGCGCGATGCCCCGGAATGACGGAGGGAATTACGTTCCCGCTCTTAGCGCCTTCTCGATCTCGACCTTGAGCACGCTGTCGAAATTCTGCGGCGTCACCGGTCCGACCATCTTGTAGACGATGGTGCCCTCGCGGCCGACGATGAAGGTCTCGGGCACGCCATAGACGCCCCATTCGATCGAGGCGCGGCCGTTGGCGTCGACGCCGACGATGCTGAACGGATTGCCGTAGCGGCCGAGGAAGCGGCGGGCGTTGTCGGGCGCATCCTTGTAGTTGATGCCGACGAGCTGCAGCCGGTTGTCCTTGGCGAGCTCGGTCAAGAGCGGCGCTTCGTCATGGCACGGCACGCACCAGGACGCCCAGACATTGACGAGGCTGACCTTGCCCTTGAAGGCGGCGGGATCGAGTCCGGGCACCTGCGCGCCATCTCTGGTCAACCCTTCGAGCGCGGGCAGCGCGGTTTGCGGCGCCGGCCGGCCGATCAGTGCCGATGGAATCCTCGAGGGATCGCCGCCATAGAGCCGCAGCAGGAATAGCGCGGCGAGGGCGGCAAAGACCACCAGCGGCAGCGCCACCAGCCAGCGCCGGCTCCGCGGCGCGGTTTCGGCAATGGGTTTGCTCATGAGATCTTTTCGGAAAACCGATTTCCCCTTTTCCGGATCATGCTCTAGATCTCCGCCGCGCTGCGCCCGGAGCGCCTGACAATGCCGCTGGCCTCGAGTTCGCGCAGCCGCGCCGTCTGCTGGCGGTAGTCGAGAAAGATCCAGACGATCAGCAGCACCACCACGGCTGCTACCAGCCCGTAGGATGTCGCAATGAAGGAGGCGTAGGGGCCGAGCGCTGCCATCATGCCGCCTTTTGGTTGGCCTGCATCATCTGCAGGCTGCGCACCCTGCGGCGCAGGATTTCGTTCCGCATCGCCGCCAGGTGCAGCGTGATGAACAGAAGCGAGAATGCGACCGCCATCACCAGGAGCGGAATCAGGAAGGCATTATCCAGCGTCGGCCCGCCCATCCGGATCACGGATGCCGGCTGGTGCAGCGTGTTCCACCAGTCGACCGAGAACTTGATGATTGGGATGTTGATCGCGCCGACCAGCGTCAGCACCGCGGCGGCGCGCGCCGCGCGCGAGGGATCCTCCACCGCGCGCCACAGCGCGATCAGGCCGAGATACATCAAAAACAGGATCAGCACCGAGGTGAGCCGGGCATCCCATTCCCAATAGGTCCCCCACATCGGCCGGCCCCATAGCGAGCCGGTGACGAGGGCGAGGAAGGTGAAGGCGGCGCCGATCGGGGCTGCGGCCTTTGCCGCGACGTCAGCGAGCGGATGTCGCCAGACCAGCGTGCCGAGCGAGGCGATGCTCATGATGCCCCAGACGAACATCGACAGCCACGCGTTCGGCACGTGGATGAACATGATCTTGACTGTCGCGCCCTGCTGGTAATCGTCCGGCGCCATCGCGGACTGGTAGAGCCCGATCAGGAGCAGGATCGCGGTCGCGCCCGCCAGCCACGGCAGCACGCGCGCGGTCAGCGCGAGGAATTTCGTGGGGTTCGCAAGGTCGATCAGGCTCATGGCTTTCTCTGATAGTCGCGGCCGGCGTCGCAAGCAATTGGCCCAAAACCTCTCGTGAAGAGTTGATTGATCTCAATCCAGCCCATGCCGCAGGCTGGCGGCTGCGGCAAAAGGCCCGACCACGAAACTCACCAGCGACAGCGCGCACAGGATCGAGAACGGGGTTCCGAACGACAATGGGCCCATAATCGCGGCTTGCGAGGCCGCGACGCCGAAAATCAGCACGGGAATCGATAGCGGCAGCACGAGCACGGCCAGCAGCAGCCCGCCGCGGTGCAACGTGACGGCGAGCGCCGCCCCGATCATGCCGGTGAAGGTGAGCGCGGGGGTGCCCGCCAGCAGCGTCAGCGCCACCGCCAAGGTCGCGGTGCCATCGAGATTGAGCAGCAGCCCGAGCACGGGCGTTGCCACGATCAACGGCAGGCCGGCGGCAAGCCAATGCGCCAGCGCCTTCGCCGCGCAGGCGAGTTCCAGCGGCGTCCGGCTCATCACGATGAGATCCAGCGAGCCGTCCTCGTGGTCGGCCATGAACAGCCGGTCCAGCGTCAGAAGGCTCGCCAGCAGCGCGCCGAGCCAGAGGATCGCCGGTCCCAGCCGCGTCAACAGCGCGAGGTCCGGCCCGACCGCGAACGGCATCAGCACGGTGACGGTGAGGAAGAACAACACGCCGATCAGCGCGCCGCCGCCGACGCGCAGCGCAATCCGGATGTCGCGCCGAATCAGTGCCGAGAGCGCGGTCATGACCCAGCCCCCATGCGCATTTCCCTGACATCGATGCCGAGCGGGGTGTGGGTGGCGGCGATCAGGATGCCGCCGCCTGCGAGATGATCGCGCATCAAAGTGACGAAGAGGTCCTGGCCTTTGGTGTCGAGCGCGGAGGTCGGTTCGTCCAGCAGCCAGACCGGCCGTCGCGCGACCAGCAGCCGCGCGATCGACAGCCGTCGGCGCTGGCCAGCGGAGAGGTAGGCGGCGGGCAGATGGGTCGCATGGTCAAGACCGACGGAGGCGAGGCATCGGCCGGCGTCATCCGATTCGCCGCCGAGAAAATCCCGCCAGAAGGAAAGATTTTCGAGCACGCTTAAGCCCGGCTTCAGCGCGTCGCGATGGCCGAGATAGTGCGCCTGCTCGGCCACCGTCAGTTCGGCCTCGCCGCCATCGAGCGTGATCGAGCCGTCCGACGGCACCAAGAGGCCGGCGATCACGCGCAACAGCGAGGTCTTGCCCGAGCCGTTGGGGCCGGTGATGGCAAGCGCTTCGCCCGATGATGCTGCAAAGCCTAATCCGGAAAACACTTCGCGGCCGCCCCGCACGCATCGCAAGTTTTGTCCCGAGAGCCGCATCATGCCCTTCACGGCCCTCTAGATCTGTCCAAGCACGATCGCCGCGCAGACGCTTCGCGTTTGTCGCGGGGAGAACCGGTCCCCACTTTTTCGGATCATGCTCAAAGAAATCTTTCGCTAGCCGTTGAGAATTTTTGGGTGGCGCAAGGCTGTGGCGCGCTCGTCGGTGTGGCGGCGCTTCTAGAAAGATTCTATAAGCCCCGGAACTTGATGCAGCACACCATCGGCCTCCGCAAGCGGGAAGCCGACCTCGCCGCTGCCGGTATAAAAATACCCTTGCCGGGTATAACGGAATAAGTGGGATTTCCTCGCATGACATCGCTCGACAGCTTCAAATGCCGCAAGACCCTCAAGGTCGGTGGCAAGACCTACGTCTATTACAGCCTGCCTACGGCAGAGAAGAACGGTCTGAAGGGCATTTCGAAGCTGCCATACTCGATGAAGGTGCTGCTTGAAAACCTTCTGCGCAACGAGGACGGCCGCACCGTCAAGAAGGAAGATATCGTCGCAGTCAGCAAGTGGCTGAGGAAGCGCAAGCTCGAGCATGAAATCGCCTTCCGCCCCGCGCGCGTGCTGATGCAGGATTTCACGGGTGTTCCGGCCGTGGTCGATCTCGCGGCGATGCGCAACGCGATGCAGAATCTCGGCGGCGACGCGGAGAAGATCAACCCCCTGGTGCCGGTCGACCTCGTCATCGACCACTCCGTGATCGTCAACTTCTTCGGCGACAACAAGGCCTTCGCCAAGAATGTGGTCGAGGAATACAAGCAGAATCAGGAGCGCTACGAGTTCCTGAAATGGGGCCAGAAGGCATTCTCGAACTTCTCGGTGGTGCCGCCTGGTACCGGCATCTGCCACCAGGTCAATCTCGAATATCTGGCCCAGACGGTCTGGACCAAGAAGGAGAAGATGACGGTCGGCAAGAAGACCGGCACCTTCGAGGTCGCCTATCCCGATTCGCTTGTCGGCACTGATTCGCACACCACGATGGTTAACGGCCTTGCCGTGCTCGGCTGGGGCGTCGGCGGCATCGAGGCGGAAGCCTGCATGCTCGGCCAGCCCTTGTCGATGCTGCTGCCCGAAGTGGTCGGCTTCAAGCTCAAGGGCCAGCTCAAGGAAGGTGTCACCGCGACCGACCTGGTGCTGACGGTGACGCAGATGCTGCGCAAGCAGGGCGTCGTCGGCAAGTTCGTCGAGTTCTTCGGCCCCGGCCTCGATTATCTTTCGGTCGCGGACAAGGCGACGATCGGCAACATGGCGCCGGAATACGGCGCGACCTGCGGCTTCTTCCCGGTGGACGCCGCGACCATCGATTATCTCAAGACCTCCGGCCGCAAGGCGGACCGCGTCGCGCTGGTCTCAGCCTACGCCAAGGCGCAGGGCCTGTTCCGCACGGCGAAATCGACCGATCCGGTGTTCACGGAAAAGCTGATTCTCGATCTCAAGGATGTCGTGCCGTCGATGGCCGGGCCGAAGCGCCCAGAGGGCCGCGTCGCCCTTCCTGCGGTCGCGACCGGCTTCGCAACGGCGCTCGCCAGCGAATACAAGAAGGCCGATGATGCGGAGAAGCGCTATCAGGTCGAGGGCCGCAACTTCGATCTCGGCCATGGCGACGTCGTGATCGCGGCGATCACCTCCTGCACCAACACCTCCAATCCGAGCGTCCTGATCGGCGCCGGCCTTTTGGCACGCAACGCGGTCGCCAAGGGCCTGAAGGCGAAGCCTTGGGTGAAGACCTCGCTTGCCCCGGGCAGCCAGGTGGTGGCGGAATATCTCGCCAATTCCGGCCTGCAGGCCGATCTCGACAAGGTCGGCTTCAACCTGGTCGGCTTCGGCTGCACCACCTGCATCGGCAATTCCGGCCCGCTGCCGGAAGAGATTTCGAAATCGATCAACGACAACGGCATCGTCGCCGCCGCCGTGCTGTCGGGCAACCGCAACTTCGAGGGCCGCGTCAGTCCTGACGTGCAGGCGAACTATCTCGCCTCGCCGCCGCTGGTCGTCGCGCACGCGCTGGCGGGCACCGTGACCAAGGATCTCGCGGTCGAGCCGATCGGCGACGGCAAGGACGGCAAGCCGGTTTACCTGAAGGACATCTGGCCGACCGCGAAGGAAATCAACGCCTTCATGAAGAAGTTCGTCACCGCGTCGATCTTCAAGAAGAAATACGCCGACGTGTTCAAGGGCGATACCAACTGGCGCAAGATCAAGACGGTCGAGAGCGAGACCTATCGCTGGAACATGAGCTCGACCTATGTGCAGAACCCGCCCTATTTCGAGGGCATGAAGAAGGAGCCCGAGCCGATCACCGACATCGTCGAGGCGCGGATCCTCGCCATGTTCGGCGACAAGATCACGACCGACCACATCTCGCCGGCCGGCTCGATAAAGCTGACGTCGCCAGCCGGTAAATTCCTGAGCGAGCATCAGGTGCGGCCCGCCGACTTCAACCAGTATGGTACGCGGCGCGGCAACCATGAGGTCATGATGCGCGGCACCTTTGCCAACATCCGCATCAAGAACTTCATGCTCAAGGGCGCCGACGGCAACATTCCGGAAGGCGGAAACACCAAGCACTGGCCCGACGGCGAGCAGATGTCGATCTACGATGCCGCGATGAAGTACCAAGCGGAAGGCGTGCCGCTGGTGGTGTTCGCCGGCGCCGAGTACGGCAACGGCTCATCGCGCGACTGGGCGGCCAAGGGCACCCGCCTGCTCGGTGTTCGCGCGGTGATCTGCCAGAGCTTCGAGCGCATCCATCGCTCCAATCTGGTCGGCATGGGTGTGCTGCCACTCACCTTCGAGCCGGGCACGTCATGGCAGTCGCTCGGCATCAAGGGCGACGAGAAGGTCACGATTCGTGGCTTGCAGGGCGATTTGAAGCCCCGCCAGATGCTGACGGCGGACGTCACCTCCAGCGATGGCAAAGTGCAGCATGTCCCGCTGCTTTGCCGCATCGATACGCTCGATGAGCTCGATTATTATCGCAACGGCGGCATCCTGCACTACGTGTTGCGCAAGCTCGCGGCCTAACGCGGATTTGTGATCGGTGCCTCACTGCTACGTGAATGGCTAGGAAAATGCGGGCGGCCTATGAAAAAGGCCGCTTTCGCACGTCAGGGGCATACTCTTCAGGGTCGTCTCTCATGTCCCGTACAATTACGGATGGAAATCATCACGATCGGTTCTCAGAATGACAGCGATGATGGCCTATAATCGTCTTTCGCTTTGGTCCGGCGCGCTCAGTGTTTGCGCCATTATCGCGATCATCCGACCGGCCCACGCCGATCCCCGTGCGGTCGTCGAGCTCTTCACCTCACAGGGTTGTTCGTCCTGCCCGCCGGCCGACAAAATCATCGGCGAACTCGCCAAGGACCCGAATGTCATCGCGCTCAGCATGCCGATCGACTACTGGGATTATCTCGGCTGGAAGGACACGCTGGCTGATTCGCGCTTCAGCGCGCGCCAGAAAGCCTATTCGCATGTGCGCGGCGACCGCGACGTCTATACGCCGCAAGTCATCGTTAACGGCTCGGCGAAGGTGATCGGCAGCGATCGCGTCGGCATCGAGACTGCGATCAAGGATACCGCGACCGAGGGCGTGATGTCGGTGCCGGTGACGATGTCGCTGTCCGGCAGGCAGATCAATGTCTCGGTGGCGGCCAGCAATGGGCCGCGCGTCAAGCATGGCGAAGTCTGGATTTGCTCGATCTCCAAGGCGGTGCCGATCTCGATCGGGCGCGGCGAGAATCGCGGGCAAGAGATCACCTACCACAACGTGGTGCGTAACCTGTTGAAGGTCGGCGACTGGAATGGCAGCGCGGGAAGCTGGACCGTGCCGATCGAGAACATCTCGCGTGAAGGCGTCGACGCCGCCGTCGTCTATGTCCAGGACGGCAATCGCGACAAGCCGGGCCCGATGCTCGGTGCGGCCATGACGCCGCTGCGGTAAGGTCTAAATCAAACCCGCCACATCCTGTCATTCTGGGCGCGCATCGCGCGAACCCGGAGTCTCTCGCCATCAACCTCCAGATTCCGGGTTCACGCTGTCGCGTGCCCGGAATGACGTGTCGTGAGGGACCCCAAAAAAGAAAAGGACCAACTCTCGTTGGCCCAGTCAAAAGGGAGTTAACTCCCCTGCGAACAGGCCCGGTCCCGACGGCCCCGGGGGGCTGGGGGCTGAGGAATCCGGAACCGAAAGAACCGGGCCAACGCAGGATTTCCTTTTCGCAGGGCAGCGGGGCGGGCGGTGGGCGGAAGTGGGGCAGCAATAAGATTCTTTCTAACGATACTGTGACTCCTGGAAAATCTTCCCATTCGTCGCACGGCGGCTCTGAACCCTTGCGGCGCTGCCCGGTTAGCGCAATCATGTCAGCCGCATGACAGGAGGCGCTTGATGATATCGATATCGGAGGACACCGATCCAAGCGGGCTTCGCGCGGCGGCGCGGCCCGTCGCTGCCAGCCCGCTACAGAACCGCGTCACGTTCAATCGTCTCGAACTCAATCGCATCCTCAATCTCTATGGCCGTATGGTCGCCGACGGCGAGTGGCGCGATTACGCGATCGACTTCCTGAAAGATCGCGCCGTATTCTCGGTGTTCCGCCGCTCCTCCGAAGTCCCGATCTATCGAATCGAAAAGGACCCGCGGCTCGCCCGCAAGCAGGGCATGTACAGCGTGATCTCGGCGACCGGCCTGATCCTGCGCCGCGGCCATGAGCTGGAGCGCGTGCTGCTCGTGATCGACCGCAAGCTGGCGGTTGTTTAAGGCCGCGGCGTCCGTCATTCCGGGGCGCGAAGCGAACCCGGAGTCTCGTGCGGCAAATTGCGCTCTCACCAACCTCTGGATTCCGGGTTCGCGCTTACGCGCGCCCCGGAATGACAGAGAATTAACGCCGGCCCGGATCGTCGGTCGGCACCGTGGTGGCGCCGTCGCCGAGCGCGCGCTGCATCATCACCGTGTCGAGCCAGCGGCCGAATTTGAGGCCGACGCTCGGATGGGTTCCGATCAGCGTGAAGCCAGTCTTGAGGTGAACGCCGATTGACCCGGCGTTGGCGGAGTCTCCGATCACCGCGATCATCTGCCGGTAGCCGCGCGCCTCGCATTCGCTGATCAGCCGCTGCAGCAGTTGCAGGCCGATGCCACGGCGGTGGATCGAGGGATCCAGATAGATCGAATTCTCCACCGTGAAGCGATAGGCCGGACGCGGGCGGTAGGCCCCGGCATAGGCATAGCCGACCACGCGTCCGTCAAGGAAGGCGACGAAATAGGGAAAGCCGCCATCCGTCAGCGCCCTGAAGCGGCGCGTCATCTCCGCGAGGTCCGGCGGGACCAGCTCGAACGTCGCGGTGCCGAAGCGCACCGCGTGCTCGTAAATTGCAGTGACGGAGGGAAGGTCGGCCTCAGTGGCGGGCCTGATCTCGACGGCGGACATGGCGGCAAGATAGCAGCAGGTTTCCCGGGAGCAACGCACTCCTTATCTGTCATGGCCGGGCTTGACCCGGCCATCCACGCCTTTCTCGCCAAGGGTGGATGCTCGGGAACGAGCCCGGGTAGGGGACTGAGCGCGCAAACGAAAAGCCCCGGCGGTGAGGCCGGGGCTTCGATCGTTGGTACTGCCGGAGGCGCTTAGTCGCGCTGTCCGAGGAGCTGCAGGAGCAGCGTGAACAGGTTGATGAAGTTCAGGTAGAGCGAGAGTGCGCCGGTAATCGCCGCACGCTCGGCAATCGCGCCACCCTGCGAGGCGTAGCCGTAGATGTAGTCGTTCTTCAGCCGCTGGGTATCCCAAGCGGTGAGGCCCGCGAACACCAGCACGCCGACCACCGAAACGATGAACTGCAGCGCCGAGCTCGCCAGGAACAGGTTGACCAGGCTGGCGATAATGATGCCGATCAGGCCCATGAACAGGAACGAGCCCATGCCGCTCATGTCACGCTTGGTGGTGTAGCCGTAGAGGCTGAGCGCACCAAAGGTCGCCGCGGTGATGAAGAACACCCGCACGATCGAGGTGTGCGTATACACCAGGAAGATCGACGACAGCGAGAGGCCCATCAGCGCCGAGAACACCCAGAACAGGAGCTGAGCAGTCGCGGGCTGCAGCCGGTTAATGCCGGCCGAGATCACGAACACCATCACCAGCGGTGCGAGGATGAACAGCCACTTCAGCGGGCTGACGAACATCGCATAGCCGAACTGCGTCAGATAGGCGTTGCCGAACTTTGCGACGGCTGCGGACGGATCCGCCGTCACCGCCGCCATATAGACGCCGAGCGCGGCCAGGCCCGTGATCGCTAGGCCGATCGACATGTAGTTGTAGATGCGCAGCATGTAGGCGCGCAGACCGGCGTCGACCGTCGCAGTGTCAATGCGACCGGCGGCCCGGCCGAAGGGAGAGGCATAGTTACGGTCTAGGTCCGACATGGTCGAATTCCCGTGGTTGTTCCGGTCGCAAGGGATTTGCGGGACCGAGTATAATCTATCTCAGATAGCGCGGCCTGCGGACATTAAAATCCGTGTCATCAAACCGCCCATCCGACCCAAGGCGTATGTGGGAAACTAACACAACCGCCGCAAGCTTCCACGCGCGGCTGAATGTCGCTCTGGCCCTTATTTCAAGGCAAAACCGGTGTTAACCGGCCTCGTTCCCCGCTTCAAATTGTCACAAATTCCGCAACACGGCGGCGGGCTTCTGGTTCAAGGCCAGCAGCGTGCCGGCCAGCCCGAGCCCGACCGTGACGATCAGGGCCGCGACCACCACCGCCGCAGCGCTGCCGGCCTCCCAGACGAAACTCAGCGTCATCAGCCGGGTGACGATCAGCCAGGCGGCGATCGAGCCGGCGAATACGCCGAACAGCGCGGTGGCGAAGCCGATCATGAGATATTCGAGCGCATAGGCGCCCAGCAGGCGGGCGCGGGTGGCGCCGAGCGTCTTCAGGATCACCGCGTCATAGACGCGGTGGCGGTGGCCGGCGGCGAGCGCGCCGCCCAGCACCAGGATGGCCGAGATCAGCGTCACCGCGCTGGCGCCGCGGATCGCCAGCACGAGATTGGTGACGACGCTGCCGATGGTCTCCAGCGCCTCACGGACCCGGACGCTCGTCACCATCGGGAAAGCGTCGGAGACCTGCTTGATGATGCGGGCGTCATCGGAAGGGGACGGATGCGCCTCCGTCAGGGTCGCCACATGGCTGTGCGGGGCGCCCTTGAAGGCGTTGGGCGAAAACACCAGCACGAAATTGATGCCGAGCCCCTGCCAGTCGATGTTGCGGAGATTGGCGATCTTCGCCGAAATGTCGCGGCCGAGCACGTTGACGACGATCTCGTCGCCGATCTTGAGCCTCAGCCCGTCGGCGATCTTCTTCTCCATCGAGACCAGGGGCGGGCCGTGATAGTCGGCGCCCCACCATTCGCCCTCGACGATCTTCGAGCCTTTGGGAACCTCTCCGGTGTAGGTCAGGCCGCGGTCGCTCTGCAGCACCCATTCGGCGTCGACCGATGGTTTCAACTCGTCCGCCTTGACGCCGCGGGCGGCAACGATGCGCCCGCGCAGCATCGGCACGTCCTCGACCGTTCCGTCCGGCGTGGTCTGCTTCAGAAAAGCGCTGAACCGGTCGGCCTCGGTGGAGGGAATATCAATGAAAAAGAACGAGGGGGCGCGGTCGGGCAGCGCGGCGAGGAACTGGCGGCGCAAATTGCCGTCGATCTGGGTGATGGTGACGAGCACGGCGAGCCCGAGGCCGAGCGAAAGCACCACCGATGGCGTCAGCGCGCCGGGCCGGTGGATGTTGGCGACCGCCAGCCGCACCATGGTGACGCGGCTACGCGGCAGCCGGCGCGCCAGCGCCATCAACCCGGCGGCGATCAAACGCAGCAGCACGAAGACTGCGATGGAGGAGGCGACGAACACGGCGGCGATGCGCTTGTCGTAGGAAAGTCCGACCGCAACCGCGATCAATAGCACGATCACCGCGCCCATCAGCGTCAGATAGCTCCAGCGCGGCCGGTGCCATTCGCTGGCGACCGTATCGCGGAACAGCGCCGCCACCGGCACGTCGTGCACCCGGCCGAGCGGCCACAGGCCGAACGCCAGCGCGGTCAGGAGGCCGTAGACGAACGACAATGCAAGTTCATCGGGATGCAGCGCCGGGATCACCGGCAGCGGCAGCAGCTTTCCGAATATGCCGACGATGACGAAGGGCAGGGCCGCGCCGAGCGCCAGCCCGATCACCGAGCCGATGGTGGCGAGCACGATCACCTGTGTCAGATAGATCGTGAAGACGTCGCGGCCGGTGGCGCCAAGCGCCTTGAACGAGGCGATGACGTCGCGCCGGCGATCAATGTGGCTCTTGACGGCGTTGGCGACGCCGACGCCGCCGACCAACAGCGCGGCGAGCCCGACCAGGGTCAGGAACTGAGTGAAGCGATTGATATTGCGTTCGAGTTGCGGCGAGGCGTTGTCGCGGCTGCGGATCTCCCAGCCAGCTTCGGGCAGCGCATTGCGCGCGCCACCGATGAACGTCGTGGTCGCGCGGTCGTCATTGGCGTTGCCCGGCAGCTTCACGCGGTAGATCCAGCGCACCAGGCTGCCGGGCTGCAGCAACCCGGTTGCGCGCAGGCCCGCCTCGCTGACAAGGAAGCGGGGGCCCAGGCCAACGCCGCCGACGAGCTTGTCCGGCTCGGCCTCGACCACGCTGCGGATCTGGAACGTCGCGCCGCCGATGCTGACGTCGTCACCGAGCTTCAGATCAAGCCTCGCCAGCAAGGTCGAATCGACACCGGCACCGAACACGCCGTTGCGTTCGGCGAAGAGGTCGGAGACCGGCATCTTTGGATTGAGCGTCAGTTCGCCGAGCAGGGGATAAGACCCGTCGACGGCCTTGAGTTCGACCAGCGCCAGCGTGCCCGCCGGATTGCGCGCCATCGCGCGCAGCGTTGCGCCGACTGAGACGTCGCCATGTGTGCGCAGGAACGCGATCTCGGCCGGCTTGGCCTCGCGCTGCATCAGGGAAAAGCTGACGTCGCCGCCAAGCAGCGAGCGGCCCTCGCGTGTCAGCCCTTCGCTCAGGCTCGCCGCCACCGAGCCGACGCCGGCGATGGCCATCACGCCGAGCGCGATGCAGGCGATGAAGACATAGAAGCCGCGCAGGCCGCCGCGCAACTCGCGCAGCGCATAGCGTAGAGCAAGCGACGGTGCGCGGCTCGTCGTGGCAGCTTCGACAGCAATGCTCATGTTGCGGACTGTCCGTCGATCCGTCCCGAGCGCAGCCGCACCACGCGGTCGCAGCGCTGCGCCAGCGAAGAATCATGGGTGACAAGCACCAGCGTCATCCCGCGCTCGGCATGTTTGGTGAACAGCAGGTCGACGATCTGCTTGCCCGTTGCCTCATCGAGATTGCCGGTCGGCTCGTCCGCGACCAGGATCGCAGGATCGGGCGCCAGCGCACGCGCGAGCGCCACGCGCTGCTGCTCGCCGCCAGAGAGTTGCGTCGGATAGTGGTGCAGCCGGTGGCCGAGGCCGACCGATGTCAGTTCCGTGGCGGCGCGTTCGGCAGCGTCGGGATTGCCGGCAAGTTCGAGCGGCACCGCGACATTTTCCAGCGCCGTCATGGTGGGGATCAAGTGGAACGACTGGAAGACGATACCGACCTGGCGCCCGCGGAAACGCGCCAGCGCGTCCTCATCCAGCGTATTGAACGGCGTGCCGTTGACCACTACCTCGCCGCTGTCGGGACGTTCCAATCCCGCCATCACCATCAACAGCGTCGACTTGCCCGAGCCTGACGGCCCGATCAGTCCGATCGCTTCCCCCGATGCCACACGAAGGCTGATATCTTTCAGGATATGAACCCGGGCTGCACCGGTGCCGAGCGAGAGGTTGACGTTGGAAATGGAAATGGTCTCCGGCGCAACGCCGGAAAGCGAAGAGGATTCTATGAGACTGTCCATGGCTCGGTCATATGGCACTTCCGCGGCGCGGGTCGAGGGCCGGATTGCGACCCTCGTGCACATACTTGTGTTGATTGTGGCCTTGATGACGGTGGCTACGGCAACGGCACAGGGACAATCGGCCGGGGCGGCCAAACCGATCAAGATGGTGGTATTGGGCGATTCCTTGAGCGCCGGGCTTGGTCTTCCGGCCAATGCCGCGTTCCCCGCGAAACTGAAAAAGGCTTTGGAGACCAAGGGGATAAGGGTCGATATGATCAATGCCGGGGTGTCCGGCGACACCGCCTCCAGCGGCCGCGAGCGGCTCGACTGGTCAGTGCCCGAGGGAACCGACGCCGTCATCCTCGAGCTCGGAGCCAACGACGGGCTGCGCGGCACCGATCCTGCGGTGACCCGTGCCGCTCTCTCCGACATTCTGTCGCGGCTGAAGGCGCGCGGAGTGGCGGTGCTCATCTGCGGCATGCTTGCGCCGCCCAACTACGGAAGCGACTATGCGGCGCGCTTCAATGCGATCTATCCGGAGCTTTCGAAATCCTTCGGCGTGCCGCTTTACCCGTTCTTTCTTGAAGGTGTCGCGGCCGACGCCAAGCTCAACCAGGCCGACGGCATGCATCCGACCGCCGACGGCATCGACATCATCGTAAAAAATATGCTGCCCACGGTGGAGGCATTTGTTGGCACGATCTCTGGGCAACGGAGTTGAAAAGCAGGCAGTGGACAAGCCTGGCTTGCGGTTTTTCCGTAGGTTTACGAGCTGTTAATGTCGCATGCTTCGCAGAGTCATATAAGTCGGCTAGAAATAATCACCGGTGATTCGCTGCCGGGCTATTCTCAGCGAGGGCTCTTCGAGCTCACGCTCTGCATCGAGGATCTTGCGATGCCGCGTCTGTTCACTGGACTGGAAATCCCGGCCGAGATCGGCCAGACCCTTTCCGGCTTGCGTGGCGGCCTTCCAGGCGCACGCTGGATCGATCCCGAAAATTATCACGTCACCTTGCGCTTCATCGGCGATATCGACGGCGCCTCTGCCAACGAGATCGCGTCGATGCTGCTGCGGATCAACCGCAAGCCGTTCGAGGTCAAGCTGCAGGGGCTGTCGAGCTTTGGCGGACGCAAGCCGCGCGCCGTGGTTGCCTCCGTCGAGCCGAGCAAGCCGTTGATCGACCTGCAGGCCGAGCTTGAGCGGTTGATGCAGCGGATCGGGCTCGATCCGGAAGGGCGCAAATTCACGCCGCATGTCACGCTGGCGCGGTTGCATGACGCTTCGAGCCAGGACGTCGCCGACTATCTCTCGGTGCGCGGCTACTTCCCGAGCCGCACCTTCCTGGCTTCGCGCTTCGTGCTGTTCTCCTCGCGCGCCTCCACCGGCGGCGGACCCTATGTGGTCGAGGATTCATACGCGCTGAGCGCGTGAGCGCCGGTCAGGGCGTAGATGGCGACGTGGGGATTCCTCCGGGCCAACCACCGGGGCATGACCGCCGTTAGAATTTGTCATAGCCCCGGCGTCATTCACGGCTTGCAATTTTTCGTCCTATAGGGCGGAAAGGGGCATGCTCTCCACCTCGCCGAGTTCCTTCCGCGCGCATTATCAGGCTCTCGTTGACTCCGGGGCGATCGAAGCCGATCCGGAGCAGGCTCGCGTCGCCGACGCTTTCGGCGCGCTCGAGGACCGCCTTGCAAGCTATAAGCCCTCGCGCAAGCAGGGCCTGTTCGGCCGGCTGTTCGGCGGCGACAAGAACGAGCCGCCGCACGGGCTGTACGTCCATGGCGAGGTCGGCCGCGGCAAGACCATGCTGATGGACCTGTTCTTCCAGCAGTGTCCGATCGAGCACAAGCGCCGCGCCCATTTTCACGAATTCATGGCCGAGGCGCACGAGCGGATCTACGGCTACCGGCAGCAGATCGCGCGCGGCGAGATCGCCGATGCCGACGTGATCGCGCTCACCGCGCAGGCGATCTTCGATGAGGCCTGGCTGCTCTGCTTCGACGAATTCCACGTCACCGACATTGCGGATGCGATGATCCTGGGGCGGCTGTTCGCCAAAATGTTCGAACTCGGCACCGTCGTGGTCGCGACCTCCAACGTCGCGCCGGAAGATCTCTACAAAGGCGGCCTGAACCGCGCATTATTCCTGCCCTTCATCGCGCAGATCTCCGAGCATATGGACGTGCTGCGGCTCGATGCGCGCACCGATTTCCGTCTGGAAAAACTTGCCGGCGGGAAGATGTGGCTGGTGCCGGCCGATGAGGAGGCGGAGGCCGCGCTGAATACGGCCTGGGCCAGGATGACCGGCAATGCGCCCTGCAAGCCGCGCGACATTCCGATCAAGGGTCGCATCCTGCAGGTGCCCTGCTCGTCGCATGGCGTGGCGCGTTTCAGCTTTGCCGAGATTTGCGAGAGGCCATTGGCTGCCTCCGACTATCTGAGACTCGCGCACGATTATCACACCATTCTGATCGATCGGATCCCGGTGATGGATCTGGCCGATCGGAACGCTGCCAAGCGCTTCATCTCGCTGATTGATACGCTCTATGACAATGCCGTGAAACTGATGGCCTCTGCCCAAGCCAACCCGGTGTCGCTTTACCTCGCGACCGAAGGTGTCGAGGCCAACGAATTCAAGCGCACGTCCTCGCGCCTGATCGAAATGAGCTCGGCCTCCTATCTGGCGCTTCCGCACGGGAAGCGAAAGGATTCCACGGCCAGCGGCTCGAGCACGGGACTGGTGGAGACTTAAGTGCGTCACCCAGTCGTTCCGGGTGTCGCGCAGCGATGAACCCGGAAGCTCGAATCACAATCTCCAAATCCGGGCTCGCGCTGACGCGCGCCCCGGAATGACAGGCAACGCTGGTATGCCTGCGATCAGGATGCGGAGCCGGCCCGACAATTGGGCATGGCCGCGACTTGAATGGATCATTCGAAAGGGATAACCAGCGATCCGGTCTGCTATCCATCCTCCTCTTTGTGCTCAAAGGACAGATTTCCCATGGCGCGCGACAAGATTGCTTTGATTGGCTCCGGCCAGATCGGCGGAACGCTGGCTCACATGATCGGCCTGAAAGAGCTTGGCGACGTCGTGCTGTTCGACATCGCCGAGGGCGTGCCGCAGGGCAAGGCGCTTGATATCGCACAGTCCTCCCCGGTCGACGGCTTCGATTCCAAGCTGGCCGGCGCCAATTCCTACGAGGCGCTCGATGGCGCCAAGGTCTGCATTGTCACCGCCGGCGTGCCGCGCAAGCCCGGCATGAGCCGCGACGATCTCCTGAGCATCAATCTGAAAGTGATGGAGCAGGTCGGCGCCGGCATCAAGAAGTATGCCCCCGACGCCTTCGTCATCTGCATCACCAATCCGCTCGACGCCATGGTCTGGGCGCTGCAGAAGGCCTCCGGCATGCCGAGCAAGAAGGTCGTCGGCATGGCTGGCGTGCTCGATTCGGCGCGCTTCCGCTATTTCCTCGCCGACGAGTTCAACGTCAGTGTTGAGGATGTCACCGCCTTCGTGCTTGGCGGTCATGGCGACACCATGGTGCCGCTGACGCGCTACTCCACGGTCGCAGGCATCCCGCTCCCCGATCTGGTCAAGATGGGCTGGACCTCGCAGGCGCGCATCGACGAGATCGTCGACCGCACCCGCAATGGCGGCGCCGAGATCGTCAACCTCCTGAAGACCGGGTCGGCCTTCTATGCGCCGGCGGCATCCGCGATCGCGATGGCCGAGAGCTATCTGAAGGACAAGAAGCGCGTGCTGCCTTGCGCCGCCTACCTCAACGGGGAATACGGCGTGAAGGATATGTATGTCGGCGTGCCTGTGGTGATCGGCTCCAAGGGAGTCGAGCGCGTGGTCGAGATCGAGCTGGCCGGCAAGGACCGCGAGGCGTTCGACAAGTCGGTTGGCGCGGTACAGGGTCTGGTCGACGCCTGCAAGAAGATCGCGCCCGATCTGCTCGGTCATTGATTTCGTTCAGTTTTCGGCCCCGATCGGGGCCGAAAGCGTTTCTGGGTTGCAGTTCTTTTGGTATGTGGTATGCCAACTACCAAGGTGAACTGTAGAACTTCGCCGTAGAGGGTTTTGGGGAGCGTCCCGATGAATATCCACGAATATCAGGCCAAGGCATTGCTGCACGACTTCGGCGTGCCGATCTCGCGCGGCGTACCCGTGCTGAAGCCTGAGGATGCTGAGGTGGCGGCCAAGACGCTTCCCGGCCCGATCTGGGTGGTGAAGAGCCAGATCCACGCCGGCGGCCGCGGCAAAGGCAAGTTCAAGGAGGCCTCCGCCGGCGACAAGGGCGGCGTCCGCATCGCCAAGTCGGTGGCCGAGGTTGCTGCGTTCGCCAAGCAGATGCTCGGCGCGACGCTCGTGACGGTGCAGACCGGGGCGCATGGCAAGCAGGTCAACCGCCTCTACATCGAGGAAGGCTCCGAGATCGACAAGGAGTTCTATCTTTCGATCCTGGTCAACCGCGAGACCTCTGAGGTCTCGTTCGTGGTTTCGACCGAAGGCGGCGTCAACATCGAGGACGTCGCGCACTCGACCCCGGAGAAGATCATTACCTTCTCGGTCGATCCGGCCACCGGCATCATGCCGCATCACGGCCGCACCGTCGCGAAGGCGCTGAACCTTTCCGGCGATCTCGCCAAGCAGGCGGAAAAGCTCGTAAGCCAGCTTTATGCCGCGTTCGCGGCCAAGGACATGGCGATGCTGGAGATCAATCCGCTCGTCGTCACCAAGCAGGGGCAGCTCCGCGTGCTCGACGCCAAGGTGTCCTTCGACGAGAACGCGATGTTCCGCCATCCCGACGTCGCGGCGCTGCGCGACGAGACCGAGGAGGATGCCAAGGAGATCGAGGCGTCGAAATACGACCTCAACTATGTTGCGCTCGACGGCACCATCGGCTGCATGGTCAACGGCGCCGGGCTTGCCATGGCGACCATGGACATCATCAAGCTCTATGGCATGGAGCCCGCGAACTTCCTCGACGTCGGCGGCGGTGCTAGTGTCGACAAGGTGGCCGCGGCGTTCAAGATCATCACCGCGGACCCCAATGTGAAGGGCATCCTGGTCAACATCTTCGGCGGCATCATGAAATGCGATGTGATTGCCGAGGGTGTCGTCGCTGCGGTCAAGCAGGTCGGCCTGAAGGTGCCGCTGGTGGTGCGGCTCGAAGGCACCAATGTCGAGCAGGGCAAGAAGATCATCAACAATAGCGGTCTCAATGTCCTGCCCGCTGATAATCTCGATGACGCCGCGCAGAAAATCGTGAATGCCGTCAAGGGAGGCTAGCAATGGCTCAGGACCATCTCGCCGCACCGTCACCGCTTCCGGAGCACAAGAAGCTCGGAGTATTCGCGGGTGAATGGGCCGGCGAGGAGGTGGTCTACCCGTCGCGCTGGAACCCGGGCGGTCCCGCCACCTCGCATGTGGTGGCGCGGATCGACCTCAACGGCTTCTACCTGATCCAGGACTCGCGGCAGACGCGCGATGGCCAGGAGATATTCGCTACCCATGCCCTGTTCACCTATGACCGTGACGACCGGCTCTACAAATTGTTCTGGCACGATTCGCTCGGCTACTACCCGCCGTCGCCGGCGTCCGGAAGCTGGGTCGGCAAGACGCTGACGCTCGTTCGCGGCTCGCTGCGCGGCAACGCGCGTCACCTCTACGAGGTCGTCGACGACAACAGCTACACCATGAAGATCCAGTTCTCGCCCGACGCGGAAGGATGGGCAGACGTGCTCACCGGCGTGTATCGGCGTGTCCACTAAGCCTGATCCGGCTCAAACAACTAAACCTGTCACCGGCGTTTCGCGAAAGCATCTGAAGACATGTCCATCCTGATCGACAACAACACCAAGGTCATCTGCCAGGGTTTCACCGGCAAGAACGGCACTTTCCATTCGGAAGCGGCGATCGCCTACGGAACCAAGATGGTCGGCGGCACGTCGCCCGGCAAAGGCGGCTCGACCCATCTCGGCCTGCCGGTGTTCGACACCGTGCGCGAGGCGCGCGAGAAGACCGGCGCCGATGCGTCGGTGATCTATGTGCCGCCGCCGGGCGCGGCGGACGCGATCTGCGAGGCGATCGATGCGGAGATCCCGCTGATCGTCTGCATCACCGAGGGCATCCCGGTGCTCGACATGGTGCGCGTCAAGCGCTCGCTGTCGGGCTCGAAGTCGCGGCTGATCGGACCGAACTGCCCGGGCGTCATGACCGCCGGCGAGTGCAAGATCGGGATCATGCCGGCCAACATCTTCCGGCCCGGCAGCGTCGGGATCGTTTCGCGCTCGGGCACGTTGACGTACGAGGCCGTGTTCCAGACCTCGCAGGAGGGGCTCGGCCAGACCACGGCTGTCGGCATCGGCGGCGACCCGGTCAAGGGCACCGAATTCATCGATGTACTGGAAATGTTCCTGAAGGACGACGCTACCAAGTCGATCATCATGATCGGCGAGATTGGCGGCTCGGCCGAGGAGGATGCCGCCCAGTTCATCAAGGACGAGGCCAAGCGGGGCCGCAAGAAGCCGATGGTCGGCTTCATCGCCGGCGTTACCGCCCCTCCCGGCCGCCGCATGGGTCATGCCGGTGCGATCATCTCCGGCGGCAAAGGCGACGCCGGTTCCAAGACCGCGGCCATGGAAGCGGCCGGAATCACCGTTTCTCGGTCACCCGCACGCCTCGGGCATACCCTTGCCGAGAAATTGAAGTCTTGATTCAGTCCTTGGTTCTTTTCGGCGCGAAGTTTAGGATTAAATAGGGTAAACCATCCTAATCTCAGCCGGCCGGCCTTCCGGGCCGGCTGCTTGCGCCGTCACTTGCGCGCGAACCGAAAATCACCAGGACGCTATCATGTCTCGCCAGGATGCGAACGCCGCTTTTGCCCTTTCCTCCTTTTTGCAGGGCACCAACGCCACCTACATTGACGATCTCTACGCCCGCTACGAGCAGGACCCGGCGTCGGTCGACACCGACTGGCAGGATTTCTTCAAGAGCCTGAAGGACACCCCGGCGGACGTCCAGAAGAACGCCGAAGGGCCGTCCTGGAGCCGTCCCAACTGGCCGGTGACGCCGCGTGACGACCTGACCTCGGCGCTGGACGGCAATTGGGCGCAGGTCGAGAAGGCCGTTGGCAACAAGATCGCCGCCAAGGCGCAGGCCAAGGGCGCCGAACTCTCGCCAGCCGACGTCAACCAGGCGACGCGTGATTCGGTGCGGGCATTGATGTTGATCCGCGCCTACCGCATGCGCGGCCACTTCCACGCCAAGCTCGACCCGCTCGGCATCGAGGCGCCGCGCGACCGCGAAGAGCTCGATCCGCGCACCTACGGGTTCACGGAAGCCGATTTCGACCGCAAGATCTTCCTCGACCACGTGCTCGGGCTCGAATACGGCACCTTGCGCGAAATCGTCGCGATCTGCGAGCGCACCTACTGCCAGACGCTCGGCGTCGAGTTCATGCATATCTCCAATGCCGCGCAGAAGGCGTGGATTCAGGAGCGCATCGAGGGGCCGGACAAGGAGATCAGCTTCACCCCTGAGGGGCGCCGCGCGATCCTGAACAAGCTGATCGAGACCGAGGGCTTCGAGAAATTCTGTGACGTCAAGTTCACCGGCACCAAGCGTTTCGGCCTCGATGGCGGCGAATCGCTGATTCCGGCGCTGGAGCAGATCATCAAGCGCGGCGGCAATCTCGGTGTGAAGGAGATCGTGGTCGGCATGCCGCATCGCGGCCGCCTCAACGTGCTGACCCAGGTGATGGGCAAGCCGCATCGCGCGCTGTTCCACGAATTCAAGGGCGGTTCGGCCAATCCCGACGCCGTCGAAGGCTCCGGCGACGTGAAGTACCACCTCGGTGCTTCCTCGGATCGCGAGTTCGATGGCAACAGCATCCATCTGTCATTGACCGCGAACCCCTCGCATCTCGAGATCGTCGACCCCGTGGTGCTCGGCAAAGTGCGCGCCAAGCAGGACCAGCATGACGATCCGCCGGACATGCGTATTTCCGTGCTGCCGCTCTTGATGCATGGCGACGCGGCGTTCGCCGGCCAGGGCGTGGTGGCGGAATGCTTCAGCCTGTCCGACCTCAAGGGGTATCGCACCGGCGGCTCGCTGCACTTTATCGTCAACAACCAGATCGGCTTCACCACCTATCCGCGCTACTCGCGCTCCTCGCCCTATCCGTCCGACGTGGCGAAGATGATCGACGCGCCGATCTTCCATGTGAACGGCGACGATCCGGAAGCGGTGGTGTTCGCGGCCAAGGTCGCGATCGAGTTCCGCCAGAAGTTCCACAAGCCCGTGGTCATCGACATGTTCTGCTACCGCAGGCATGGCCACAACGAGGGCGACGAGCCGGCTTTCACCCAGCCGGTGATGTACAAGAAGATCGCCTCGCATCCGTCCACGCTGGATATCTATGCCAAGCGGCTGATCGCCGAGGGTGTTGTCACCGAGGGCGAGGTCGAGAAGGCCAAGTCCGACTGGCGCGCCCGGCTCGATGCTGAATTCGAGGCCGGCGCCAGCTATAAGCCGAACAAGGCCGACTGGCTCGACGGCAAGTGGGCCGGCTTCAAGATCGCGGACCAGGAGGAGGACGCGCGCCGGGGTGTCACCGGCGTCGATGCCGCCGTGCTCAAGGACATCGGCCGCAAGATCACCAAGGTGCCGGATGGCTTCCGCGTCCACCGCACCATCCAGCGCTTCCTCGATAACCGTGCGAAGGCAATCGACGGCGGTGTCGGCATCGACTGGGCGACCGCTGAGGCGCTGGCATTCTGCTCGCTGCTGGAGGAAGGCCATCACGTCCGCCTGTCCGGCCAGGATTCCGAGCGCGGCACCTTCTCGCAGCGCCACTCGGTCTTGATCGACCAGGAGGACGAGAGCCGCTACACGCCGTTCAACCATCTCGGCGGTGACCAGGGACACTACGAGGTCATCAACTCGCTGTTGTCGGAAGAAGCGGTGCTCGGCTTCGAATACGGCTATTCGCTCGCCGAGCCGAATGCGCTGGCGATCTGGGAGGCGCAGTTCGGCGACTTCGCCAACGGCGCCCAGGTGGTGTTCGACCAGTTCATCTCGTCGGGTGAGCGCAAATGGCTGCGCATGTCCGGCCTCGTCTGCATGCTGCCGCATGGCTACGAAGGGCAGGGTCCGGAACATTCTTCGGCCCGTCTCGAGCGCTTCCTGCAGATGTGCGCCGAGGACAACATGCAGGTGGTCTATCCGACCACGCCGGCCAACCATTTCCACGTGCTGCGGCGGCAGTTGCATCGCGAGATCCGCAAGCCGTTGATCATGATGACGCCGAAGTCGCTGCTGCGGCACAAGCGCGCCGTCTCGCGGCTCGAGGAACTGGCCAAGGGTACGACCTTCCACCGCATCCTCTACGATGACGCCCAGATGCTGCCGGATGAAAAGATCAAGCTGCAGCCGGACGCCAAGATCCGCCGCGTCATCCTGTGCTCGGGCAAGGTCTATTACGACCTCTACGAAGAGCGCGAGAAGCGTGGCATCGACGACATCTATCTGCTGCGCATCGAGCAGCTCTATCCGGTGCCGTTGAAGGCGCTGGTGCAGGAGCTTGGCCGCTTCAAGGGCGCCGAAATCGTGTGGTGCCAGGAAGAGCCGCGCAACATGGGTGCCTGGCACTTCATCGAGCCCTATCTCGAGTGGGTGCTGAACCAGATCCATGCGCCGAACAGGCGTCCACGCTACGCCGGCCGCGCGGCCGCTGCGGCGACCGCCACGGGCTTGATGTCGAAGCATCTCGCGCAGCTCAAGGCGTTCCTGGACGAGGCGTTGAACTGACATTCGATCCGTCATGCCCCGTGAAAGCGAGGCATTCAGTAACCCGCGCTGCCGCTGCTTGATTGCAGCCGCCGCGGGTTATTGGATCCTCCGCTTTCGCGGAGGATGACAGCTAGAGTTTATGACCGCACAGGTTGTTTTAAGGAAACGAGACCATGACTGAAATTCGCGTCCCGACGCTAGGCGAATCCGTGACCGAGGCCACCATCGGCCGCTGGTTCAAGAAGGCCGGCGATGCCGTTGCCGTCGATGAACCCTTGGTTGAGCTCGAGACCGACAAGGTCACGATCGAGGTGCCGGCGCCTTCCGCCGGTACGCTCGGCGAGATCATCGCCAAGGACGGCGAGACCGTCGCGGTCGGCGCGCTGCTCGGTCAGATCACTGATGGCGCCGCCGGCGCTGCCGCCAAGCCGGCCGCCGCAGCGGCACCGGCCAAGCCCGCGGCTGCACCGCCGCCGCCTCCCCCGGCTGCTGCCGCGCCTGCGCCGTCAGCACCGAAGGCACTCCCTGCGGATACGCCGCTGGCACCGTCGGTGCGCAAGCTCTCGGTTGAAAGCGGGATCGATGCCTCCACCGTGCCGGGCTCCGGTAAGGATGGCCGTGTGACCAAGGGCGATATGCTGGCGGCGATCGAGCGGGCGGCTTCCGCGCCGACGCCGGTCTTTCAGCCGGCGGCTTCGGTGCAGGTGCGGGCGCCGTCGCCGGCGGACGATGCCGCGCGCGAAGAGCGCGTGAAGATGACGCGGCTGCGCCAGACCATCGCGCGGCGGCTGAAGGATGTGCAGAACACGGCGGCGATGCTGACGACCTTCAACGAGGTCGACATGAGCCACGTCATGGCGCTGCGCTCCCAGTACAAGGACGCGTTCGAGAAGAAACACGGCGTCAAGCTTGGTTTCATGGGCTTCTTCACCAAGGCCTGCGTGCAGGCCTTGAAGGAGATCCCGGCGGCGAACGCCGAGATCGACGGCACCGACCTGATCTACAAGAACTACTACCACGTCGGCATCGCCGTCGGCACCGACAAGGGCCTGGTCGTGCCGGTGGTGCGGGATTGCGACACCAAGTCGATCGCGGAGATCGAGAAGGGAATCGCCGATTACGGCCGCAGGGCCCGCGACGGCCAGCTCAAGATCGAGGAGATGCAGGGCGGCACTTTCACCATCACCAATGGCGGCATCTATGGTTCGCTGATGTCGACGCCGATCCTGAACGCGCCGCAGTCCGGCATCCTCGGCATGCACAAGATCCAGGAGCGCCCGGTGGTGATCGGCGGCAAGATCGAGATCCGCCCGATGATGAATCTGGCGCTGTCCTACGATCACCGCGTGATCGACGGCAAGGAAGCCGTGACCTTCCTGGTGCGCGTCAAGGAAAGCCTGGAAGACCCGGCGCGGCTGGTGCTGGATCTCTGAGCTTGCTTTCGTGCGGCGCCCGAATTTCTCGGGCGTCGTGACCGGTGTCGCATGAACGTTCAGGGGCGAATGTGACGGACAAGGTCGTTGTCATCACCGGCGGCAGCCGCGGCATCGGTCGCGCCACCGCCATCGCCGCGGCGGCGCGAGGCTTTCGCGTCGTTGTCGGCTACGCCAGCAACCAGGCGGCGGCCAACGAAGTCGTCTCCGCGATCGAGGCCAGCAATGGCAAGGCGATCGCGGTGAAATGCGACGTCGGCAGCGAGGCCGACATTCTTGCGCTGTTCAAGGCGGCCGACGAATTCGGCGCGCTCGGCGCGCTCGTCAACAATGCCGGCATCGTCGGTCCGTCGATCCGGGTCGAGGACATGTCGGCCGAGCGCATCGAGCGCATGATGGCGGTCAACGTCACCGGCAGCATTCTGTGCGCGCGCGAGGCGGTGAAGCGAATGTCGACACGCAATGGCGGACAGGGCGGCGTCATTGTCAACCTGTCGTCGGTCGCGGCCAAGCTCGGCTCGCCCAACACCTATGTCGACTATGCCGCCTCGAAAGGCGCGATCGACTCCTTCACCATCGGCCTTGGTCATGAAGTCGCGGCCGAAGGCATCCGCGTCGCCGGGATCCGCCCCGGCCTGATCGATACCGAAATCCACGCCTCCGGCGGTGAGGCCGATCGTGCCCATCGCCTCGCTCACGCGGTGCCGATGAAGCGCGTCGGCACCGCGGAGGAAATCGCCAACGCCATCGTCTGGCTGATGTCGGACGAGGCCTCATATGTGACAAGCGCCATCCTTGATGTCTCAGGCGGCCGCTAATACCTGTCACGGACTTCAGCAGCAGGATCTTCGAAATGGCTTCTTATGATCTCGTCGTCATCGGCACCGGGCCCGGTGGATATGTCTGCGCGGTGCGCGCGGCGCAACTTGGCATGAAGGTCGCGGTGGTCGAGAAGAACCCGACGCTTGGCGGCACCTGTCTCAACGTTGGCTGCATGCCGTCCAAGGCACTGTTGCACGCCTCCGAGATGTTCGAGGAAGCCGCGCATTCCTTCGCCAAGATGGGCGTCAGCGTATCGGCGCCGAAACTCGATCTGCCCTCGATGATGAACTTCAAGCAGCAGGGCATTGACGGTAACGTCAAGGGCGTCGACTTCCTGATGAAGAAGAACAAGATCGACGTGCTGAAGGGCGCTGGCAAGATTCTTGGCGCGGGCAAGGTCGAGGTCTCCGCCAATGGCAGCACGCAGACGGTCGAGACCAAGAACATCGTCATTGCCACAGGCTCCGATATTGCGCGGCTGAAGGGTATCGAGATCGACGAGAAGCGCATCGTGTCGTCAACCGGCGCGCTGTCGCTGGAGAAGGTGCCGGAAAGGCTCTTGATCATCGGTGCGGGCGTGATCGGACTCGAACTCGGCTCGGTGTGGAAGCGCCTCGGCGCGGAGGTCATGGTGGTCGAATTCCTCGACCGCATCCTGCCCGGCATGGATGGCGAGATCGCCAAGCAGTTTCAGCGCATCCTTGAAAAGCAGGGCTTTGCATTCAAGCTCGGCACCAAGGTGACCGCCGTGGATACCTCGGGCAAGACTCTATTGGCCAAGGTCGAGCCCGCCGCGGGCGGGGCTTCGGAAACGATCGAAGCCGACGTGGTGCTGGTTGCGATCGGCCGCGTGCCCTTTACCGATGGCCTCGGCCTGAAGGAAGCCGGCGTCGCGCTCGATAATCGCGGCCGGGTGCAGATCGACCCGCATTTCGCGACCACCGTGAAAGGCATCTATGCGATCGGGGACGTCGTTGCCGGGCCGATGCTGGCGCACAAGGCCGAAGATGAAGGCGTGGCGGTTGCCGAGATCATCGCAGGCCAGGCCGGCCATGTGAACTACGATGTTATCCCAGGAGTCGTGTATACCACGCCGGAAGTTTCTTCCGTCGGCAAGACCGAGGAAGAGCTCAAGCAGGCCGGCATTGCCTATACCGTCGGGAAATTTCCGTTCACCGCCAACGGACGCTCCAAGGTCAACCAGACCACGGAAGGATTCGTCAAGATTCTCGCAGATGCGAAGACCGATCGGGTGCTTGGCGTGCACATCATCGGCCGCGAAGCCGGCGAAATGATCCATGAAGCCGCGGTTCTCATGGAATTCGGCGGCTCCGCCGAGGATCTGGCGCGCACCTGCCACGCCCATCCGACCCGCTCCGAGGCGATCAAGGAAGCTGCGCTTGCGGTCGGCAAGCGGGCCATCCATATGTGATCGACGCCCGGCCTGAGCAGGGTCCGTAAAGGATTATGCTCGAAGGTAAAATCTGGCCGGGGTCGAGACAACAGATGCTGCGCCGCCTGCTTCAGCCTTTCTGGGTCCTGCTCGCGATCATCTTCCTGATCGAGGCGTGGCTTTGGGATCACCTCGAGCCGATCGTGGCGCGCGTGGTGGCGCTGATCCCGCTGCGCGCGTTCAAGCAGTGGCTTGCCGATCGGGTCGATTCGTTGTCGCCGGCAATGACGCTGATCGTGTTCATCGTGCCGGTGATCCCGTTGTTTCCGCTCAAGCTGGTGGGCCTTTGGCTGCTCGCCCACGAACATTGGCTGAGCGCGATCGGCACCCTCCTGTTCGCGAAGTTTCTCGGCGTCGGCGTCACCGCTTTCATCTTCGACGTGACCCGCCCGAAGCTTCTGGAGATGCGCTGGTTCGAGGCGCTCTATGATTTCGTGCTGAGGATGCGCGCGAAAGCCGTCGCGCTGATCGATCCGATCAAGCTGCGCATCCTCGAGATACTGCGCGGCAGCGGCAACGGCTGGTCGGCGCGAACGATCCGGCTGATCGCCCGCTTCCGCAGGAGCGTGCAGCAAGCGCGGTGATTGCTCATCGCGCCAAACCGTCTAACCGCGGGCTCGGTTCACCTCTCCCACAGGGAGAGGTCGAATTGCGCAGCAATTCGGGTGAGGGGGTTCGCTTTATCGTGGGACTGTAACCCCTCACCCGCGCCTTCGGCGCGACCTCTCCCTATGGGAGAGGTAAAGAGGGCTCGCCGCGCATTTTGCTAATGCAAATGCAGCAAATGCGGCGAGTACAGGCCCAGCGCGGTGATGACGATGCCGGCGAGCGTCAGCAGGCCTGAAATCCAGGCCAGCGCGATGATGCCGGTGATGATGGTCGCCGATGCCAGCACGATCGCGATCTGGAAGGCGGCGGAGGCGATCTCGAAGTGGTGGTATTTTGCCGTCGCCTCGTCGCGCTGGTGCTCGGCATGTTTGGCACGTTCGGCGAGCTGCTCGGTGCCTTCGCCGGTCTCGGGTTCGGAGCGATAGCGCGCCGCCGTTTTCTGCCAGTCATCGAGCTGCTTTTGAATCGTCGCCCTGATGGCATCGTCTGTGGTGGTGGCAAGGGTCAGCTTGCCCTGCTCGGCGGCCGTCTGCACCGCGGTGCGCCGGATGCTCTTGGCCTGGAAAAACGCCCACAGGTTCGACGCCTCGACGTTCTTGCTGATCGATTCGGTCTGCGCCCCCTTGCCCAGCGTCTCCGAGAGCGCCAGGAACAGCGCGATCACGGCAATCAACAGCGCGATCTTCTTGTTCTCGCCGGATGCATGCTCGGCGTGCTCCGCATGCTCCATACTCTCATGTGCGCTCATGCTTCTCTTCTCCGCAAGACTCGCCACGATTGACCGAATGTGACGTTCGACGCAAGACTTAAGGCATTCTGAAACGTTGCTTAAGGGAATCCTTTATCAGTCGTTTCTAGTTTTCAGTATGACATTCGTAGACTTCATTGCTGCCTGCTTCTGGCCGCTCGTTGTCCTGTTTGGGCTGTTGCTGGCGATCGTCAAAAACCCTGCGCTGTTTCGCTATCTGCTGGCGTGGGCAGGCGGACTTAGCGTCTTTTATCTTGGCGCATATTTTTTCTACGGCAAGAGCTCGATCATCGCCATCGTCGATGTGTACGTGCTCGGGGCGGTCCTTGGAATTGCAGCCGTAGGGTGTGCGTACAGCAGATGGAGATACGACCGGCGGACGGTGCAGGCGGCGGACTTCAAGGAGAAACTTTCCTGGGTCGGTCTTTTCCTCGTTGGTTTGGCCATGGTCTGGATATCAGCCACAACCCTGTTTGCAGATTTCTTCCAGCCGCGCATGGTGCTGGAAGGGCGGGTTACAAAATTGCGAACCGAGGGAAGACTGCCCCGGCCTGGTCTTGCGGATATCGCGGGCCGGACAGTGAAGGCTACGACGCCCGTCTATGAACGCCTGAAGTTCAAGCCGTATGTTCGTGTCGAGGTCGGCAGGGGCTCCAACTACATTTTCCAGATCGAGTATTTGTCCGATTGAAATGCGGTTCAGCCCCGCGGATGCGCGGAGCGATAGACCTCGAGCAGTCGTTCCGTATCGATGCCGGTATAGATTTGCGTGGTCGAGAGCGAAGCGTGGCCGAGCAATTCCTGGATCGCGCGCAAATCGCCGCCGCGGCTGAGCAGGTGGGTCGCGAACGAATGCCGCAGCGCGTGCGGGGTGGCGCTGTCGGGCAGGCCGAGCGCGCCGCGCAGCCGCTCCATGGCGAGCTGGATGATGCGCGGGCTCAACGGGCCGCCGCGGGCGCCGACGAACATCGGGCCGGTGGGCGGCAGCGGATGCGGGCAGGTCGCCGCGTAGTCGGCAATGAGCTGCAACACGTTTTGCAGCACCGGCACCATGCGGGTCTTGTTGCCTTTGCCGGTCACGACCAGTACGTCGCCTTCGCCGGGTTTCGGCACGTCGCGACGTTTCAAGCCAAGCGCCTCGGAGATGCGCAGGCCCGAGCCATAGAGCAGTGCCATCACCGCCGCATCACGTACCAGGATCCAGGTCTCGCGTTCCTCGCCGGCGCGCTCGTCGGCATCGGCGAAGCGTTTTGCCGCCGCCACGTGGATCGGCTTCGGCAGGCTCTTTGCAACCTTGGGCGCGCGGATCGCGGAGAGGGCGCCGACCTTGCCCTTGCCTTCGCGCTCGAGGAATCGGCCGAACGAGCGCAGGCCAGCCAGGGCCCGCATCAGCGAGCGTCCGGCGACATCGTCGGCGCGGCGCATCGCCATGAACGCCCTGATATCGGTGGCCTCGAGGGCCGCAAAACCTTGCAGCGTTACCCGCGTGCCCCAGTGCTGGGCAAGAAAGGCGAGGCATTGGCGGACGTCGCGGGCATAGGCCTCCAGCGTTTTCGGCGACAATCGCCGTTCGGCACGCAGATGCGATAGCCAGTGCGCCATCTCCTGCGTGACGGTTTCGTCGGCGCAGTCGAGTTCGATCACGGGAACGGCGGGAAGCGCTTTGGCCATGGACCTGTCTTATGGACCTGTCTTGACGGACCTGTCTTGGAGGCGATCTTGGAGGCAATGGTTTAAGCCATTATATCGCATCGCTTTCGTTTACCGTTCGCTAACTTGCGCCAGCGGCTCTAACCTCACCTGCAATCGGAACTTACGATCTCCTGAATGGACACCGCGCGCAGCCACGCTTCCTCGCTCACGCCGACCTCCATGGTCGATGTACTGGTCCCGGTCGCGCTCGACCAGACCTATTCCTATCGCGTGCCGCGCGGCATGGATCTGAAGGCCGGCGATGTCGTCGCGGTACCGCTCGGTGCGCGCGAGGTGATGGCGGTGGTCTGGGCGGAAAACGCCAAGCCCGATCCGCGGCTGCACAACCGGCTGAAGGATGTCAGCGAGAAGCTCGACGTGCCGCCGCTGAAACCGGAGCTGCGCGCGCTCGTCGATTGGGTGGCCAATTACACGCTGTCCGCCCGCGGCATGGTGCTGCGGATGACGCTGCGGATGGGCGAAAATCTCGGCCCCGAGCGAATGCGTCTGGGCGTACGGCTGGTTGGCGAGCCGCCGCGACGAATGACGCCGGCGCGGCATCGGGTGATCGAATTGCTCTCCGACCGCCTCTTGCACGGCAAGTCGGAAGCGGCGAGGGAAGCCGGCGTGAGCAGCGGCGTGATCGACGGCCTCGTCGATGAGGGCACGCTGACGGTCGAGCCGATGCCGCCGCCACCAGCGCCGCCCATGCCCGATCCGGATTACGCGCAGCCGGACTTCTCGGGCCAGCAACGCGCCGCCGCCGATGCGATGCGGACGCTGGCGGCGAGCGGCAGTTTTCATGTGGCCCTGCTCGATGGCGTCACAGGATCGGGCAAGACCGAGGTCTATTTCGAGGCGATCGCCGAAAATATCCGCCGTAACAGGCAGTCGTTGATCCTGATGCCGGAGATTGCGCTGACTGGCCAGTTCCTCGATCGCTTCGCGCAGCGCTTTGGCGTGCGTCCGCTGGAATGGCATTCCGAGCTCTCGCCGCGCACCCGCGCCCGCAATTGGGCGGCGATCTCGGGCGGTGAGGCGCCGGTGGTGGTCGGCGCGCGCTCGGCGCTGTTCCTGCCCTATGCCGATCTCGGGTTCATCATCGTCGATGAAGAGCACGACCAGGCCTATAAGCAGGATGATGGCGCGCATTACCATGCCCGCGACATGGCCGTGGTGCGCGCGCATATCGCCAAGATCCCGATCGTGCTCGCCTCCGCCACGCCATCGATCGAGAGCGAGGTCAATGCGCGCAAGGGGCGTTATCAGCGCATCGCGCTGCCTTCGCGCTTCGGCGGCCAGCACATGCCGCAGATCGAGGCCATCGATTTGCGGCGCGAGCCGCCCCTGCGTGGCCGCTTCATCTCGCCGCGGCTCGCCGAGCAGATCCGCTACGCGGTGGAACGGCGCGAGCAGGCGCTTTTATTCCTCAATCGCCGCGGCTATGCGCCGCTGACGCTGTGCCGCGCCTGCGGACACCGCTTTGCCTGCACCATCTGCGATGCCTGGCTGGTCGATCATCGCTTCCGCCAGCGCCTGGTCTGCCACCATTGCGGTTTCTCGATGCCGCGCCCGAACATCTGCCCGCATTGCGCGGCGGAGGAATCGCTGGTGGCGGTCGGCCCGGGCGTGGAGCGGCTGCAGGAAGAGGCTGCGGCGCTGTTTCCCGGCGCGCGCACCATGGTGCTCTCCAGCGACCTCATCACCTCGATCGAGACCATGCGCAGCGAGCTGAATGAGATCGCCGAAGGCCGGGTCGACATCATCATCGGCACGCAGCTTGTGGCGAAAGGCCACAACTTCCCGCGCCTCAATCTGGTCGGCGTGGTCGATGCCGATCTCGGCCTCGGCAATGGCGATCCGCGTGCGGCCGAGCGCACGTTCCAGCTCCTCAACCAGGTGATCGGGCGCGCCGGCCGCGAGCAGGGCCGCGGCGTCGGGTATCTGCAGACCCATCAGCCCGAGCATCCCGTGATGAAGGCGCTGGTCGCCAACGACCGCGAGGCGTTCTACGCCAGCGAGATCGAATCGCGCGAGCGCACCGGCTATCCGCCGTTCGGGCGATTGGCGAGCCTGATCATCTCGGCGGGGGACCGGCCCACGGCGGAGGGCTTTGGGCGCAAGCTGGCCTCGGTCGCGCCGCTCGACGAGCGCATCCAGGTGCTCGGCCCGGCGGAGGCGCCGCTTGCGGTCATCAAGGGCCGCTACCGCTTCCGCCTGCTGGTGAAGTCGCTGCGTTCGGTCGATCTGTCGCAGTACTTGCGCGAATGGCTGGCGGCCGGGCCGAAGACCACGGGCAACCTCAAGCTCGAGGTCGACGTCGATCCGCAGAGCTTTTTGTAGCCCTCTCGCCGTCATTCCGGGGCGCGACGAAGTCGCGAGCCCGGAATCCATCGGACCGCGCGCGCAGGTGGCGCGATGGATTCCGGGCTCACGCTACGCGTGCCCTGGAATGACGGCGGCGAACTCATGAAAAAGCCTGCCGTCATTTCTGACGGCAGGCTCTCATCGGCACGCGGAAAGTTCCGCGGCCGTACTCTACGCAACGCTTACCGAAGCTGGCCGGAAACGGCGCCTGAAGGGGCGCCTTTAGGAGACGACCTCGGCGGTGACACGGCCGACGCCGGCACCAGTCAGGCCGATGGCACGGGCGGCGCCCGTGGAGAGATCAAGCACACGGCCGCGGATAAACGGGCCACGATCATTGATGGTGACGATCACGCTGCGGCCACCATGGGTCACGCGCAGCTTGGTGCCGAACGGCAGGCTGCGATGGGCCGCGGTCATGGCGTTCTGGTTGAAGCGCTGACCGGAGGCGGTGCGGCTGCCCGATTCGTTGCCGTAGAAGGACGCCACGCCCGAGAAACTGCGGCCGCCGGTGCTGGGCGCAAACGCCGCATTGGCATCGCGCGACGCCGCGTCGGTTGCGGCACGGGCCTGGTGATGGTGATGGCGATGATGGTGGTGCCGGGATTTAGCCGACGCTTCGGTGATGCTTCCACCAACCAGGAAAGTTGCGGCGACGACAGCCAGCGCCGCGCGCGACGGCCGGGTTGCGTTGCCCCGAGCCGGCTTCTTGTATTTCAACATTCAAGACCCTCAAGCAGTATTGCCACATACGTGGCAAATGGAACCCCCGTCCCTTCGTCGACCAAGGCCGTGTGATTTCGCAATGAGGCATGAATTGGGCAGTAAATTCGGAATGTATCAGGCTGAAATATCTTGTTACTGCCGGTACCCGCTCGACAGCTTTCACTAATCTTTCGCTTTAACTAATTTTTAACCCAGTGAATACTTACGATTACTGTTGATTTACGTTTAGGAAACATTTCCGCAAGTAATCACGGAATAGAGAGCGGCTGGCCATTTTGTTCCCGCGCCCGCGCTCCGGGCAGGCATGCGATTGCCGATGGAACGATGGGTCGCCTCCCTGTCTCTCGATCGAAATTCCTGCACGCAGAATTTCGCCGGCAGGGTCCTCGCGGCGCTTCGTTGCGGCCGTGCGACAAGGCATCACCTAGATGTGACGTCGTGTTGCACCTGCGCGCCTGCCATGCTAGCAAAGCCGCGATTTTAACGATCCCGGCACTCCGCGTGTCGGTCGAAAATCGAAGTCCCGCTTGAATTCCAAGGGCTTGGATCGCTAGGCGCCGCTGCAGCGGCGACGGTTTTTCCCTTGCGAATTTGACAGCAAAAAAGAGCGCGTCTGTGGCTGCTGAAGATCCGTCCGTTTCGGGAGTTGCCGGTCGTTACGCAACGGCCCTGTTCGATCTGGCTCGCGACGAAAAGTCCGTCGATGCCGTGAAGTCCGATCTCGATAAATTCAATGCCCTTCTGAATGAGAGCGCCGATCTGAAGCGCCTCGTTCGCAGTCCGGTGTTTTCCGCCGAAGCGCAATTGAAGGCGCTCTCCGCGGTGCTCGACAAGGCCGGTATCTCCGGCATCACCGCCAAGTTCCTGAAAGTGCTCACCTCCAATCGCCGCTTGTTTGCGGTCGCGGACGTGATCCGCGCCTACAACGCGCTGGTGGCGAACTTCAAGGGCGAGGCGACCGCCGAGGTCACCGTCGCGGAAGCGCTCAATGACAAGAATCTCGACGCGCTGAAGGCCGCACTGAAGTCGGTGACGGGCAAGGACGTCGCGCTCAACGTGAAGATCGATCCCTCCATCATCGGCGGCCTTGTGGTCAAGGTCGGTAGCCGCATGGTGGATAGTTCGCTTCGCACCAAACTCAATTCGATCAAGCACGCGATGAAAGAGGCAGGCTGATGGACATCCGCGCCGCGGAAATTTCCGCGATCCTCAAGGACCAGATCAAGAATTTCGGCCAGGAGGCCGAGGTCACCGAAGTCGGCCAGGTGCTGTCGGTCGGTGACGGTATCGCCCGCGTCTACGGGCTGGACAATGTCCAGGCCGGTGAAATGGTCGAGTTCGAGAACGGCACCCGCGGCATGGCGCTCAACCTCGAAAACGACAACGTCGGCATCGTGATCTTCGGCGCTGACCGCGAGATCAAGGAAGGCCAGACCGTCAAGCGCACTCGCGCCATCGTCGACACGCCGGTCGGCAAGGGGCTGCTCGGCCGCGTCGTCGATGCGCTCGGCAACCCGATCGATGGCAAGGGTCCGATCCAGGCTGACAAGCGCATGCGCGTCGACGTGAAGGCGCCGGGTATCATTCCGCGCAAGTCGGTGAACGAGCCGATGGCGACCGGCCTGAAGGCGATCGATGCGCTGATTCCGATCGGCCGCGGCCAGCGCGAGCTGATCATCGGCGACCGCCAGACCGGCAAGACCGCGATCGCGCTCGACACCATCCTCAATCAGAAGCCGCTCAACGCCCAGCCGGACGAGAGCATCAAGCTGTATTGCGTCTACGTCGCGGTCGGCCAGAAGCGTTCCACCGTGGCGCAGTTCGTGAAGGTGCTCGAAGAGCAGGGCGCGCTGGAATATTCGATCGTGGTTGCCGCCACCGCGTCGGACCCCGCGCCGATGCAGTACATCGCGCCGTTCACCGGCTGCACGATGGGCGAATATTTCCGCGACAACGGCATGCACGCGGTCATCATCTATGACGATCTTTCGAAGCAGGCCGTCGCCTATCGCCAGATGTCGCTGCTGCTGCGCCGCCCGCCGGGCCGCGAAGCCTATCCGGGCGACGTGTTCTATCTGCACTCCCGCCTGCTCGAGCGCGCCGCCAAGCTCAACAAGGAGCACGGTTTGGGCTCGCTGACCGCGCTGCCGGTGATCGAAACCCAGGCCAACGACGTGTCGGCCTACATCCCGACCAACGTGATCTCGATTACCGACGGTCAGATCTTCCTGGAAACCGACCTGTTCTTCCAGGGCATCCGTCCCGCGGTGAACGTCGGTCTGTCGGTGTCGCGCGTCGGATCGTCGGCGCAGACCAAGGCGATGAAGAAGGTCGCCGGCAAGATCAAGGGCGAGCTCGCGCAGTACCGTGAAATGGCGGCGTTCGCGCAGTTCGGCTCCGACCTCGACGCCTCGACCCAGCGCCTGCTCAACCGCGGCTCGCGCCTGACCGAGCTGTTGAAGCAGCCGCAGTTCTCGCCGTTGAAGATGGAAGAACAGGTCTGCGTGATCTGGGCCGGCACCAACGGCTATCTCGATCCGCTGCCGCTCAACAAGGTGCGTGCCTTCGAGGACGGCCTGCTGTCGCTGCTGCGCGGCAAGAATGCCGACATCCTCGACGCGATCCGCGATAGCCGCGACCTCAACGACGACGTCGCCGCCAAGCTGAAGAACGTGGTCGAAGGTTTCGCCAAGACGTTTGCCTAAACGTCGTCGCGGCCGGACAAGGGTGCGGAGCTGGTCTTCGCGCCTGCTGCTCCCGGCCGACGAGAAGCGGATGCCCGGCGCAGGCGCCGGGCAGAACAATGGGATAGGCTAGCGGTCGGATCGCCCGATCGGATCGCCGGGGTGGACGAAGAATGGCGTCACTAAAAGACATGCGGGTCCGCATCGCCTCGACCAAGGCGACGCAGAAGATCACCAAGGCCATGCAGATGGTGGCGGCGTCAAAGCTGCGCCGCGCGCAGACCGCGGCCGAGGCCGCCCGGCCCTATGCAGACAAGATGGGCGCCGTGATCGGCAATATCGCCAGCGCCGCCGCAGGCTCGCCCGGCGCGCCCGCGCTGCTCGCCGGGACGGGTAGGGACCAGGTGCATCTGCTCCTGGTCTGCACCGGCGAACGTGGCCTTTGCGGTGCATTCAACTCCGCGATCGTACGATTGGCGCGTGAGCACGCGCTGTCGCTGCTCGGTCAGGGCAAGGAAGTCAAATTCTTCTGCGTCGGCCGCAAGGGCTATGAGCAGCTTCGCCGCCTGTTCGAACGGCAGATCGTCGAGCATGTCGACCTGCGCGCGGTGCGGCAGCTCGGCTTCGTCAATGCCGAGGACATCGCCAAGAAAGTGTTGGCGCGCTTCGATGCGAGCGAATTCGACGTCTGCACGCTGTTCTATTCACAATTCAAATCGGTGATCGCGCAAGTCCCGACCGCGCAGCAGGTCATTCCGCTGGTGGTGGAAACGCCGGCCGGAAACGGCGGTCCGGCGACCGCCTACGAGTACGAGCCGGAGGAGGACGAGATCCTCACCAGCCTGTTGCCGCGTAACCTCGCCGTGCAGGTATTCCGTGCACTCCTGGAAAACAACGCCTCGTTCTACGGCGCGCAGATGAGCGCGATGGACAACGCGACGCGCAACGCCGGTGAAATGATCCGCAAGCAGACGCTGGTCTACAACCGAACCCGTCAGGCGATGATCACCAAGGAACTGATCGAAATCATTTCCGGCGCCGAGGCGGTCTAACCAAGGGAGCGCGAAATGGCTTACGTCACATCGGCTACCACCAAGGGCGGACGCAACGGCCGCTCCGTGCTCGACAACGGCGGGCTGGCGCTCGCAATGGCGCTGCCGAAGGAATTGGGCGGCGCCGGCGACGGCCACAATCCCGAGCAGCTTTTTGCGCTGGGCTATTCGGCCTGCTTTGGCCAGGCCATCCTCGTGGTCGCCAAGAACCATGGCGTCGACGGCCAGGCGGCAAAGGTCACGGCCGACGTGACGCTCAATACCGATGGCGGCTTTTCGCTCGCCGTCGAACTCAAGGTTTCAATCCCAGGCGCTGATAAGGCCAAGGTCCAGGCGCTGGTCGAGGAAGCTCACACGGTGTGCCCGTATTCGAAGGCCACTAAAGGTAATATCCCGGTCAAGCTGACCGTGGTTTAAAGCATGATCCGGAAAAGTGGGGACCGGTTTTCCGAAGAGATCATGCGCAAAAAAAGATGCGATCATGATCCGACCTGTCGGATCATGATCTGGAAATTCGGATCGAAGGAGACAGAGTAAATGGCTACAGCAGCCAACCAGATCGGTCGCGTCACCCAGGTTATGGGCGCCGTCGTCGACGTCCAGTTCGAGGGCCACCTGCCGGCGATTCTCAACTCGCTGGAAACCAAGAACGGCGGCAGCCGTCTCGTGCTCGAGGTGGCGCAGCATCTCGGCGAATCCACCGTGCGGACGATCGCGATGGATACGACCGAGGGTCTGGTGCGCGGCCAGGAAGTGACCGATACCGGCGAGCCGATCCGGGTGCCGGTCGGCGTCGGTACGCTCGGCCGCATCATCAACGTCATCGGCGAGCCGATCGACGAGGCCGGCCCGATCAAGGCCGAAGGCGTTCGCGCGATCCACCAGGAAGCGCCGACCTATACCGACCAGTCCACCGAGGCGGAAATTCTCGTCACCGGCATCAAGGTCGTCGATTTGCTCGCGCCTTACGCCAAGGGCGGCAAGATCGGCCTGTTCGGCGGCGCCGGCGTCGGCAAGACCGTGCTGATCCAGGAACTGATCAATAACGTTGCGAAAGCGCACGGCGGTTACTCGGTGTTCGCCGGCGTCGGCGAGCGTACCCGCGAAGGCAACGACCTCTATCACGAGTTCATCGAGTCCAAGGTCAATGCGGACCCGCGCAATCCCGATCCGAGCGTACAGTCGAAATGCGCGCTGGTGTTTGGCCAGATGAACGAACCGCCGGGCGCACGCGCGCGCGTCGGCCTCACCGGCCTCACGGTGGCCGAGCACTTCCGCGACCAGGGTCAGGACGTGCTGTTCTTCGTCGACAACATCTTCCGCTTCACGCAGGCCGGCTCCGAAGTGTCGGCGCTGCTCGGCCGCATCCCGTCGGCGGTGGGTTACCAGCCGACGCTTGCGACCGACATGGGCGCGCTGCAGGAGCGCATCACCACCACCCAGAAGGGCTCGATCACTTCGGTGCAGGCGATCTATGTGCCGGCCGACGACTTGACCGACCCGGCGCCGGCGACCTCCTTCGCCCACTTGGACGCCACCACCGTGCTGTCGCGCGCGATCTCGGAGAAGGGCATCTATCCGGCGGTGGACCCGCTCGACTCGACCTCCCGCATGCTGTCGCCGCTGGTCGTCGGCGAGGAGCATTACAACACCGCGCGCATGGTGCAGCAGGTGCTGCAGCGCTATAAGTCGCTGCAGGACATCATCGCCATCCTCGGCATGGACGAGCTTTCGGAAGAGGACAAGCTGACGGTGGCCCGCGCCCGCAAGATCGAGCGCTTCCTGTCGCAGCCCTTCCATGTCGCCGAAGTCTTCACCGGTTCGCCGGGCAAGTTCGTCGAGCTCGCCGACACCATCAAGGGCTTCCGCGGCTTGTGCGAAGGCAAGTACGACCACCTGCCGGAGGCTGCCTTCTACATGGTCGGCACCATCGAAGAGGCGGTCGAGAAGGGCAAGAAGCTGGCTGCCGAAGCAGCTTAAGCACACTCGTCATTGCCGGGCTTGGCCCGGCACTCCATCAAGGCAGAACTCTTTGATCGATGGACCCGCGGGTCACGCCCGCGGGTGACAGCGGAAAGAACGGAAAGACCATGGCCACCTTCCACTTCGACCTCGTCTCCCCCGAAGCGCTCGCTTTCTCCGGCGAGGTCGATCAGGTCGATGTTCCCGGCGTGGAAGGCGATTTCGGCGTGCTCGCCGGTCACGCACCGGTCGTGGCGGCGATCCGTCCGGGCATCCTGACCATCACGACCGGCGGGGCGCATCAGAAGATGGTGGTGCTCGGCGGTCTTGCGGAGGTCTCCGACAATCGCCTCACTGTGCTCGCTGATGTCGCGACCTCGATCCAGGAAGTCGATCGCGCCGAGTTCAGGGAAACCATCGCCGAGATGGAAGAGAACCTGAAAGAGAAGCACGGTTCGGAGCTCGACCGCGAGATCGAGCGGCTCGACCACTTCAAGAGCATCGAGAACATCCTCAACGCGACGGCTATGCACTAGGCCCCGGTGCACCGCGCCGGGGCCGAACAAAAACTTGAACGACCTTCGTCCGTCACATCGTGGCGGACGAAGGTTTTTCGATGCCGAATTCCAAACATTGCGCGGGCTTAGAGCTTCGGTTCTGATTGGATCAGAACCGAAGCTCTAGATTCTTGTTTTGACGCGTTATTCACGCGAATCGGTATCCACTTCGCTCGAAAACGCTCTAACGGCGCTGCGTCCTGCTTGAAACCGCAGCATTGGCGTCCACCATCGGCGCCACTGCGACCGTGACATTCTGGGTCCCGCCGCCGCGCTCGATTGTCAGCCTGACCTGCTCCCCGATGCGAGCGAGGCCGACACGGTTACGGAGCTGCGCAGCGCTGCGGATCGGACGATCGTCGGCTCGCAGCACGACATCGCCCTTGCGCAGACCGGCGGCCTCCGCAGGCGATCCCGGACTGATGTCGGCGATCCTGGCCCCCTCGCTGCGCCCGCCGTCCGTCGAGGGATGCATATCCTGCAGCGAGACACCGATCCGGCCGCGCACGACCTTGCCGTTCTCGACGATCTGGTCCATCACGCGGCGTGCCATGTTGATCGGGATCGCAAAGCCGATGCCGACATTGCCGCCGGCCGGCGAAATGATCGCCGAGTTGATGCCGATCAGTTCGCCCTTCAGATTGATCAGCGCGCCGCCGGAGTTGCCGGGGTTGATCGCGGCGTCGGTCTGGATGAAATCCTCATAGCCCTGTTTGCCCAGCCCGGTGCGGCCGAGCGCGCTTACAAGCCCCGATGTCACGGTCTGGCCGAGGCCGAAGGGGTTGCCGATGGCAATGACGAAATCGCCGACTTCAAGCGCATCGCTGTCGCCCAGTGCAATCGCCTTGAGTGCGGTCGGGGAGTGGATTTTCAGGACCGCGATATCGGTCGCGGGATCGCGGCCCATTACCTTGGCAGAAAACTGACGACCGTCCTTGGTCGTGATCTGGACCGCCGAGACCTGATCCACCACGTGATTGTTGGTCAGGATGTAGCCCCGCTCACCGTCGACGATGACGCCGGAGCCGGTTGCGCTGATCTCCTTCTCGAGTTGCTTCGGGACATCGAAGAATTCGCGGAACAGCGGATCGCGATAAAGCGGGTTGTCCTCGCGGATTTTGCCATGCACGGAGATATTGACGACCGCGGGAGTCACTTCGCGTACCAGGGGCGCCAGCGTCGGCACCGTGCCCCCGGTTTTCAGATTCGGGACCTGACCTGCCGCCGGCACGATGATGATGAGCGCGCCGAGCACGGCGCCGAATGCAGTCGATATTGCTCGCTTCACGTCCGCTCTCTCTATCGGTCCAGCTGGAATCCCGCGCGCAAGATGTCGCGAGAAAGCAAATCCCGCTGCCACGCGAACCATGGCATCGCCAGCAGCGCGGACGCCTGATTGACCCATGCCAAAGCCAAAATAGTTGGCGTCAACAAGGCGGGGCCTCATGGGAGAGATTGGTTCGCGAAGGCCGCGGCAGCGCAGCGCCGCCGCCTGGCGGCGGATCGTCGTCGTCATCTAGCTGCCGCAGCGCGGAAAGGATATCGGCCAGGCGAATGCTGTGGTCGATCCCCGGGATGTCGCGCAGGCTGGGGCTGGATTCCACCGCGAACATGTCGGATGTCCAGGACGATAGGATGACGCGCTTCT
The DNA here is from genome assembly GCF_055456055.1 of Bradyrhizobium sp. LeoB3. Taxonomy (NCBI): domain Bacteria; kingdom Pseudomonadati; phylum Pseudomonadota; class Alphaproteobacteria; order Hyphomicrobiales; family Nitrobacteraceae; genus Bradyrhizobium; species Bradyrhizobium sp. LeoB3. The sequence continues at coordinate 49,868 of NZ_JBVBEF010000018.1, read as the reverse complement.
CGGATCGGGATAGCCGCGGGTCCGCCAGGACCTGGGCGGGTGAGTCGTAATGGGCGGCGGGGTGGAAGAGGGGGTGTGTGGCGGCGCTAACGTTGGTCTCGCTCATCGAAGTGTCTCCTTTACGCTCCTTTCCAAGGACACCGTTTGAGTTGAAAGGCGGCGCCGGACGCGCCGCCTTTCATGTTATTGCTTGCCGATCGGGATGCGTTTGACGCTCTCGCGCGCTTCCTCCGATTTCGGCAGCGTGATCGTCAATACGCCGTCGCGGAAGGAAGCTTGCGCCTTGTCTTCGGCAACACCATCAAGGGCGATCCGCCGCTCGAACGCGCCGTAGTAGCGTTCGGAGAAGTACTTTCCGTTATCCGTCCGCTCGGCTTTCTTCTCGCCCCTGAGCGTCAGCACGCCATTGGCGATCTCGACCTGAACGTCCTTCTCCGTCATGCCCGGAAGCTCTGCGGAGACGGTAAGCTCCTTGTCGGTTTCGCTGAGCTCGATCTTCGGCCAACCGAAGCGGCCTTCCAACAGCGGGCTGCTGATGGGACCGAAGGAGCCGAAACCGCGGAACACGTCGTCGAACAGACGGTTCATCTCGCGGTGAAGCGTGATGAAAGGATCGAAATTCTCGCGCGTCGGCGCAAGCTCCTGGCTCTTCGACCAGGGAATGAGATCACGAAAAGCCATCTTATCCTCCTTGTCTCAGCTACGATCTCCCGCGCGGGCGGTTTGGCCCACGCGTGTCCTCGTCAAGCATCAGGCAAGTCAGGCCGCCTGCTTCTGCTCGATTGCTTGGGAGCCCGTACCCGCGATCGGGATGCGTCGCGGCTTCATCGATTCCGGCACCTCGCGGACGAGATCGACGATCAAGAGGCCATCCTTGATGGAGGCCTGCCTAACCTGCACATGGTCAGCGAGGCTGAATACCCGCCGGAACGGTCGCGCGGCGATGCCCTGGTAGAGATAATCGCGCGCCGGTCCCTCAGGTTTCCTGCCTTCGATCGTGAGCATGTCCTGCTCGGCGGTGACGGTGATGTCATTCACGCCAAAGCCGGCAACTGCCAGCGAGATCCGATAGCTGTCCTCGCCGGACCGCTCGATATTGTAAGGGGGATAGTTGTCGTCGGCGGACTGCCGTAGGCTCGCATCGAGCAAATCCGCAAGATGGTCAAAGCCGACTGTGGAGCGCCACAGGGGCGAGAAGTCAAAGGTCCTCATAACCAAGTCCTCCTCAGAGCAAGATGGATACGAAGGAGCGTCGGACACTGTCCGCCGCCCAGTTCGCCGGACCCAAGCTGGCATCCGGCACCACCTTTCTTGGCGGCAAAATCGAATTAGAAAACCGGCGCGAACTTTCAAGAGGGGTGTCCGAAATTTTCCGGCCACTCAGGAAAGTTCGCCAATCGCGTAAGGCGACCGGCGGCATTATCCGCGGGCCGCCCTTGTTGTCGATCAGAAGTCCATCGGCGGCGGGGTGGGCGTCTGCTCGGACTTCTTCGGCTTGTCGGCGACCAATGCTTCCGTCGTGATCAGGAGCGAGGCAACGGATGCCGCGTCCTGCAATGCGGTGCGAACCACCTTCGCCGGATCGATCACGCCGGCGCGTACCAGGTCCTCGTACTCGCCGGTCGCGGCATTGAAGCCCCAATTGTAGTCGCCGCGCTCCAGGAGCTTGCCGACCACGAGTGAACCGTCCTCGCCGGCATTCTCGACGATCTGGCGCGCCGGTATCTGCAAGGCACGACGGACGATATCGACGCCCGCCTTCTGGTCGGCATTGGCGGTCTTGATCTTGTCCAGCGCCTTCAAGGCACGCAGCAGCGCCACGCCGCCGCCGGGAAGGATGCCTTCCTCGACGGCTGCGCGGGTGGCGTGCAGCGCGTCCTCGACCCGGTCCTTGCGCTCCTTCACCTCGATTTCGGTCGCGCCGCCGACCCGGATCACGGCGACGCCGCCGGCGAGCTTGGCGAGCCGCTCCTGAAGCTTCTCGCGATCATAGTCAGAGGTGGTTTCGTCGATCTGCGTCCTGATCTGGGCAGTGCGTGCTTCGATGTCCTTCTTGGCGCCCGCGCCATCGACGATGGTCGTGCTCTCCTTCTCGATTACGACCTTCTTGGCACGGCCGAGCATGTTCAGCGTGACATTCTCGAGCTTGATGCCGAGATCTTCCGAGATCGCGGTGCCGCCGGTGAGGATGGCGATATCCTCGAGCATCGCCTTGCGGCGATCGCCGAAACCCGGCGCCTTCACCGCGGCGACCTTCAGGCCGCCGCGCAGCTTGTTGACGACGAGCGTCGCCAGCGCCTCGCCCTCGATGTCCTCCGCGACGATGAGCAGCGGCTTGCCGGACTGCACCACCGCTTCCAGCAGCGGCAACATCGACTGCAGCGTGGTCAGCTTCTTCTCATTGGTCAGGACATAGGGCTCTTCGAGCTCGACCTTCATCTTCTCCGCATTGGTGACGAAATAGGGCGAGACATAGCCGCGGTCGAACTGCATGCCCTCGACCACTTCCAGCTCGGTGTTGAGGCTCTTCGCCTCCTCGACCGTGATCACGCCTTCATTGCCGACCTTTTGCATGGCATCGGCAAGGAAGCGGCCGATCTCGGCATCTCCGTTGGCGGAGATGGTGCCGACCTGGGCGATCTCATCATTGGAGGTGATCTTCCTGGCATGGGTCTTGAGGTCAGCGACGATCGCTTCGACCGCGAGGTCGATGCCGCGCTTCAGGTCCATAGGATTCATGCCGGCGGCGACCGATTTGGCGCCCTCCCTGACGATCGCCTGTGCGAGCACAGTCGCGGTGGTTGTGCCGTCACCCGCGATGTCGCTGGTTTTGGACGCGACCTCCCGCACCATCTGTGCGCCCATGTTCTCGAACTTGTCCTCGAGCTCGATCTCCTTGGCAACGGTGACGCCATCCTTGGTGATGCGCGGTGCTCCAAAGGATTTTTCCAGCACGACGTTGCGGCCCTTCGGTCCGAGCGTCACCCTGACCGCATTCGCCAGCAGATCTACGCCACGCAACATGCGCTCGCGGGCTTCGGTTGAGAACTTCACGTCTTTCGCGGCCATGACGTTTTCTCCTCTCCCCTTGATGGATCAACTGCGTTCTCTCGTCCTTGTCTGAGCATCGTTATTTTCGGGAAAGCGGTATCCGCTTTTCCGGATCGTACTCTAAGCGGCCTTCCGCGCGGCCTCGGCCGTCCGGCCTGGGCCGAGAGTGTTGCTCTGCTCCATGATGTCACAGGACCGGGAAGCCGGGAACCCGTTCCGGCGGCGGAGATCGGGTAGAGCCGAGCCGCCCGACCAGAGGAACGATGGTGAGGTGCAGGCGTTTATGTCACCGAAGGGCAGGCCTTCTGATGGATAGATCAGCCGCAGGTCGTGAGCTCGCGCAGGCAGCCCAGTTGCTGCGGCGCTCCGCTGTTCGCGAAGGCAGGCCGTTTCCCCTGGGCGCCACCTGGGACGGCCTGGGTGTCAACTTCGCGCTGTTTTCAGCGCATGCCACCAAGGTGGAGCTATGCCTGTTCGACGACGCCGGCCAAACCGAGGTCGAGCGGATCGAGCTTCCCGAATATACCGACGAAGTCTGGCACGGCTATCTGCCGACCGCGCGGCCAGGATTGGTCTATGGCTATCGCGTCCATGGTCCCTATGAACCCGACGCCGGCCATCGCTTCAATCCGAACAAGCTGGTGATCGACCCTTACGCCCGGCAATTGGTCGGGCAGTTGCAATGGGGTCCCGAACTGTTCGGCTACAAGATCGGCGATGCCGACAAGGACAAATCGTTTGATGACCGCGACAATATCCATCTGGTGCAGAAGTGCCGGGTGATCGATCCCGCTTTCACCTGGGGGCGTGACCGCAAGCCTGCGACGCCGTGGGAGCGCACCATCATCTACGAGATGCATGTGAAGGGCTTCACCAAGCTGCATCCATTGGTGCCGGAAGCCGATCGCGGCACGTTCGCGGGCCTCGCCTGCCCGAACGTATCGGCGTATCTGCGCTCGCTCGGCGTCACCAGCGCGGAGCTGTTGCCGATTCATGCTTTCGTCGACGACAGCTATCTGGTCGACAGAGGCCTGCGCAATTATTGGGGCTACAACTCGCTCGCTTTCTTCGCTCCGGATCCGCGCTACCTGCGGACAGGCTTGGCGACCGAGTTCAAGGAGATGGTCAACCAATTCCATGCCCACGGCATCGAGGTGATCCTCGACGTGGTCTATAACCACACCGCCGAAGGCAACGAACTCGGACCGACGCTGTCCTTCAAGGGCATTGATAACGCGAGCTATTATCGGCTGCTGCCCGATCAGAGGCGCTACTACATCAACGATACCGGCACCGGGAACACCGTCAATCTATCGCACCAGCGCGTGCTGCAGATGGTCGCCGACTCTCTTCGCTACTGGGCAACGGAGATGCGCGTCGACGGCTTTCGTTTCGATCTTGCCACCATTCTCGCGCGCGAACCCTACGGCTTCGATGAAGGCGGCAGCTTCCTCGATGCCTGTCGGCAGGACCCGGTGCTCTCCAGCGTCAAGCTGATCGCGGAGCCATGGGACATCGGCCCCGGCGGCTACCAGGTCGGCCAGTTCGCGCCGGGCTGGGCGGAATGGAACGACAAATTCCGCGATACGGCGCGACGCTTCTGGAAAGGGGATGCCGGGCAGGTCGCTGATTTCGTCAAGCGCACTACCGGGTCGGGAGACCTGTTCAACAAGCGCGGCCGCAAACCGTGGGCGAGCGTCAACTTCGTTACCGCCCATGACGGCTTCACCCTCAACGATCTCGTCTCCTACAACGACAAGCACAACGAGGCCAATGGCGAGAAAAACCAGGACGGCCATTCCAACAATCACTCGTGGAATCACGGCGTCGAAGGTCCAACATCGGATGCGGAGATTGTCGCGTTACGCGAGCGGCAGAAGCGCAATTTCCTTGCCACGATGGTCCTGTCGCACGGCACGCCGATGCTGCTCGCCGGCGACGAATTCGGTCACAGCCAGAAGGGCAACAACAACGCCTATGCGCAGGACAACGAGACCACCTGGCTCGATTGGATGAAGATATCGCCTGAAGGACGCGCCTTGCGCGAATTCACGCGAAAGCTGATCGCGATGCGCAAGGCGTTTCCGATCCTTTATCGGAGCCGTTTCCTGATCGGCACCCACAATGAGGAGCTCGACGTCAAGGACGTGACCTGGCTTGCCCCGTCGGGCGAAGAAATGACCGTCGAGCAGTGGCAGGACGGCAATGTGCGCTGCTTCGGGATGCTGCTTGATGGTCGCGCCCAGGAAACCGGAATCAAACGTCGCGGATCGGACGCGACCCTGCTGTTGATCTACAACGCCCATTATGACGTCGTGAACTTTACGCTGCCGGAAGTTCCGGAAGGACAGCACTGGCAGGGGTTGATCGATACCAACCAGCCGGAGGGGCAACTGCCAACCTTTCCGTTCGGCCACGTCTATGCCGTGACCGGACGCTCCATGCTGGCGTTCGGTCTCGCGAGCGAAGACAGCGCCGTGCGCCGCTTGCGGCATGGCATCGGCAGCATCCTTGATGTCGCCGAGTTCCCGCTATCCGATAATGCGTTCACCTAGCGCATGATCCGGAAAAGTGTGAAGCGGTTTTCCGAAAAGATCATGCTCAACAATAACCTAAAGCGCGATAATGATTCATCGTCGTCTCATCGCGCTTTAGACGAGGTGAGGTTCTGCAATCCGGTCTCAGCGCGCTTGCGCAAAGGCGGCAAAGCTGCGGGCGACATGCCGGTACACTTCGCGGCGGAACGGCACGACGAGATCGGGGACGCGGTCGAGCCGCTCCCAGCGCCAGGCGTCGAATTCGGCCGGTTGTCCGTTGCGCGGTGTCAGCGGGTCGATTTCCTCGTCGCGCCCGGTGAATCGCAGCGCGAACCATTTTTGCCGCTGTCCGTGGAATTTGCCGAGACGATGCGGCGGTCCATTGTAGGGCGGGAATTCATAAGTGATCCAATCGGTCTCGCCGAGATAATCGGCCGAGACGGCGCCCGTCTCCTCCCAAAGTTCCCGCATCACCGTCTGGCGCGGTTCCTCGCCAGCATCGATGCCGCCCTGCGGCATCTGCCATTCAAGCCCGGGAAGGATGATTTCCGGACCATCGTCCCTGAATCTGTGGCCGATCAGCACGTGGCCGGACGTGTTGAACAGCGCGACCCCGACATTGGGGCGGTATAGTTTTTCTTCGGACATTCCTATCGGCCCGCGAGCCTGGAAAACTCCTGCACGACCCGCTCATACACCGGCCGCTTGAACGGCACGATCAATTCGGGGAGATTCTTCATCGGCTCCCAGCGCCAGTTCGAGAACTCGGCCTTGTGGCCGCCGCCGGGATGTTCCACGTCGATTTCATTGTCCTTGCCGGTGAAGCGAACCGCGAACCATTTCTGGCGCTGGCCGCGATAGCGGCCCTTCCAGGCGCGCCCTGCGACCGTGCGCGGAATATCGTAAATCAGCCAGTCCTCGACCTCGCCGAGTTTCTCGACCGATCGGACGCTGGTCTCCTCGTAGAGCTCGCGCTTGGCGGCGTCCCAGACGTCTTCACCGGGATCCACGCCGCCTTGCGGCATCTGCCAGATGTGGGTGTCGTCGACATGCTCGATGCCGCCAGCGCGGCGTCCGATAAAGACCAGCCCGTCTCGGTTGAGCAGCATCACGCCAACGCAGGTCCGGTAGGGCAGTTCCTCGTAACGCGTCATTCGATCAGGACTCCCAGAGCGTGATCCGGAACCAGTCGGAAATCGTTTCTCCCTCGCGACGCAAAGCGTTTGCGTGGGAAGATCACGCTCCAACAAAAAGACGAGACCATGACCCGATTCACCTGGCGGATCATGATCTAGAAGACAGGCGGTCCGGAAGTCCGAAGTCGCGCCATCAGGTTGAAGTTCTAGCCCGATTTTGATTTCAGCATCGCGGTTGTCAATGGCACAAGCAGGATACCGCGCGCCTCCAGCGTCTTGGTCCAGGCCGCGAGGCGCTCGATCGAAATCGGCAGCGCCGAGGCCACGCCGACCGCGACGCCGCGTTCCTTGGCAAGCGTCTCGAGCTTGACCAGCACGCGGTCGATCTCCACCGACGTCGGAACCGCATCGATGGTGAAATCGGCCTTGGCAAAGGGCAGCGCCTGGCCGGCGGCGAGCGAGGCCGCGACGCTGCGTGGCGTGGCGCCGTCGTCGAAATAGCTCAAGCCGCGCTTGGCTGCTTCACGCATGATCGGCTGCATCACCGGATCGGTCGCCACGAAACGGGCGCCCATGAAATTGGCGATGCCGGCATAGCCCTGGATGCGGCTGAAGTGCCAATAAAGCCGGTCGAGATTCTGTTCCGCGTTCAGGGTCGTCAGCAGCGTTTGGGGGCCAGGGTCATTGTCCGGGTAGTCGAACGGCTCCATCGGGACCTGCAGCAGGATCTCGTGACGCTGCGCACGCGCCCGTTCGGCAAGCTTGGTCGGGTCGGCGCCATAGGGCGTGAAGGCCAGCGTCACCGCCGGCGGCAGTTTCATGATGGCGTCGGTGGTTTTGGCGGCGCCGACGCCGAGCCCCCCGACCACGATCGCCACCACGGGTGTTTTTGCCGCCTTGGCGCGGTCGGCATCGGCCGCATAGACCGTAAACGGCCTCAAGCCGTCGGCGACCACAGGGATCATGCCATAGCGCGATTTTTCCAGGAGGCGCTGGTCTATGCCGGTCATCGGCCCTGGCGCGGCGTCGGACTCGGCCTTGTCGGCGGCATCGCCGCTGACGACGACGTCATGCCGCGCGCCGCTCGAGCCGTCGATGATGGTGACCGTCTTGCTCTCGCCGGCAGCCTGCCTGGGCGGCGATTTCGCCATGGGCTCGGCGGCAGGGCCGGCGGCTGCGGGTTTTTCCTCCGCCACCGGCGCCTTGCGCAAGGCGATATGGGCGATCGGCTCGCCGCCGAGCGGATCATCGTTGAACAAGGCGATGCCGGCGAAAGTGACCAGGATCAGGCCGAGCATCACCGCCAGCACCTGCGTGGCCGTGAACGGCACCTGGAACCGGCGTTTTTTGGCCACGGTTTCCTGTCCGAGCGGTGCGCTCAGTTCGTCGGCCGCCTCTGCCATGAACCCCCCGAATCAGCTCCGCCGACGATAGCACAGCCGCTTCTCGGAGGACGCCGGACACCCGTAGCTCGGGTGGAGCCGACGGGGCTACAGGACCCTCGAAATGAAAAGGGCGGCCGAAGGGGCCGCCCTTGGTCTGAATTCGCGATGGCCGATCAGTTCGCGGCCTTGCTGCCTGGCTTGTTGTCGACCGCAGCCTTGTCACCGCCGGGCGGCGGCGCCGAGCTGGCGGTGGACTTGATGCCATGCAGGAGGTCGTCGGCCAGCTTGAGTGCCTTGTCGTCCTTGGCGTCCGGCGGCACGTAGGACTGCGAGCCGGTCTTCTCGTCGCCGTCGGATTTCAGATGGCCGCGCAGCGAGGCCTCACCCTTGGTGTCGGTGCGGGCCTTCAGTTCATCCGGCACATCCTGCAGCACCTCGATATCGGGCACGATGCCCTTGGCTTGGATCGACTTGCCTGATGGCGTGTAGTAGCGCGCGGTGGTCAGCCGCAACGCGCCGTTGCCGCTGCCGAGCGGGATGATGGTCTGGACCGAACCCTTGCCGAAGGAGCGGGTGCCGACCAGCGTCGCCCGCTTGTGGTCCTGCAACGCGCCGGCGACGATTTCCGAGGCCGAGGCCGAGCCGCCGTTGATCAGCACGATGACCGGCTTACCCTTGGTCAGGTCGCCCGCATGGGCGGCGCGGCGCTGGGTTTCCTCGGCATTGCGGCCGCGGGTCGAGACGATCTCGCCGCGCTCCAGGAAGGCGTCGGACACCGTCACGGCTTCTTCCAGGAGGCCGCCGGGATTGTTGCGGAGGTCGATGATGTAGCCCTTCAGCTTGTCGCCGATCTGGCTCGAGAGATTCGCGATCTCCTTCTTCAGGCCTTCGGTGGTCTGCTCGTTGAAGGTGGTGATGCGGATATAGGCGATGTCGTCGGCCTCGACGCGGGCGCGCACCGAGCGGACGCGGATGTTGTCACGCACCAGCGTGACCTCGATCGGATTGTCCTGGCCCTTGCGGACGATCTTCAGCCGGATCTTGGTGTTCACCGGCCCGCGCATCTTCTCGACGGCCTGGTTGAGGGTCAGACCCTGCACGGCTTCGTCGTCGAGGGTGGTGATGATGTCGTTGGCCATGATGCCGGCCTTCGAGGCGGGGGTATCGTCGATCGGGGAGACGACCTTGATCAGCCCGTCTTCCATCGTGACCTCGATGCCGAGGCCGCCGAACTCGCCGCGCGTCTGCACCTGCATGTCGCGGAAGCTCTTGGCGTCCATGTAGCTCGAGTGCGGATCGAGCCCGGCCAGCATGCCGCTGATGGCGGATTCCACGAGCTTGCTGTCATCGGGCTTCTCGACATAGTCGCTGCGCACGCGCTCGAACACGTCGCCGAACAGATTGAGCTGGCGGTAGGTATCCGAGGTCGCGGCGCGCGCGCTTGATCCCATCAGCACGGCGCGCGGTTGGGTAACGAACAGCGTCAACGCTGCACCGCATGCGGCGCTGAGGAGAACTACAGAAGTCTTGCGCATCATCCGCGAACCTTTTCGCCTTCATTTGCGGCCCACCATGGGCCTGGATCGATTGGAGTGCCGTCCTTACGGAACTCGACGTAGAGCACGGGTTGGCTCGCGTTTGTAGCGAAAATAGAGGCAACCTGGGACGTAGACCCCATGGTCGCGACCGGCTCCCCCGTAAGTACAAACTGGCCGATGTTTACCGAAATACGCTCCATCCCGGCGATCAAAACATGATACCCGCCCCCGGCGTTGAGGATCAAGAGTTGACCGTAGCTTCGGAAGGGTCCGGCATAGACGACCCAGCCGTCACACGGGGTTGTGACCTGGGCACCGGGCAGCGCTGCCAAAGAAATGCCTTTTTGCACGCCGCCAGCACCGTCAGAGCCGCCAAAATCACGAATCCTGGTACCGTTAACAGGGTAGGCGAACAGGCCCTTGGCCGAGGCAAAGGCGACCGCCGGCCTCAGCCGCGCCGAATCCTTCAAAGCGCCCAGATTTGGCTTGCCGTTCGGGGCGGCGGGCGTGCCCTGGAGGTTGGCGGTGGCGGCCGCTTTCGCGGCGCTCTTCAGATCCTGTTCCATCTTGGCGATCAGGCCCTGCAGGTCGTCGACCTGCTTGGACAGGGCGATGGCCCGCGCGCCTTCCGCTGCCATGTCCTTTTCGATCGCGCTCTGCTGGCGTTGTCGCTCCTCGACCAGCGCCGCGAGCCGGACCTGGTCTTCCCTGAGCTTGTCGCGGTCGCGCGCCATTGCATCGCGCTCGCTGGCGATGGTCTTGCGCAGCGCAACCAGCTCGCCGAGGTCGGCGGTCAGCTTTTCCGCGCGCCCCCGCAATTCAGGCACGACCGCACCGAGCAGCATCGCGGTCCGCAGCGACTGCAGTGCGTCTTCTGGCCGCACCAGGAGCGCCGGCGGCGTGCGCCGGCCGGCACGTTGCAGCGCCGCCAGCACCTCGATGATCTCGGCGCGGCGAGAATCGAGCGAGGCGCGGATCTCCTGCTCGCGGCCGTCGAGCGGGCGCAGCCGCGCCTCTGCATCGACGATCCGGCCTTCGACGCCGCGCACTTGGCCCGCAATGTCGATGATCTGCTGGTTGAGCTTGCTGCGGTCCTGACCGATCGCGGCAATGTCGGCCTTCAATTTCTCCTGCAGCTCGGTGGCTTTTCGTTGCTGTTCGCGGACGGCCTCAAGCTCCTGCTCCCGCTGCTTGATGATATCGGGCGAAGGCGCGGTTGCCGCGGTCTGTTGCTGTTGCGGCGGTGTTTGCGCGATCGCGGTTGTGGCAAGGCTTCCGGACCACAAAAGGGTTGCCGACAGCAACACAACCGGAAGGGGAAGCCAGGATGCCGGATACCGGCCGCGGTGCGCGGCGTCGGGATAACGGTGAAGGTCGCGCAGCGACGGCATCGGATTGTTCAGCGCTTTCTCTTGACGGTTCACGCGCGATGATAGGGGTGGCCGGCCAAAATGGTCGCCGCCCGATAAATCTGTTCCAGAAGCATGACCCGGACCATCTGGTGCGGCCAAGTCGCTGCGCCGAATGCGACGCGCAGCTTGGCCTTGCGCTGCAAATCAGGCGAAAGTCCGTCGGCGCCGCCGATGACGAAAATAGTATTGGCGACCGATTGGTCCCGCCAGCGCCCGAGATACCCGGCAAATGCCGCGCTGTCGACGTTCTCGCCGCGCTCATCCAGCGCCACGAGCAGGTGTTTTTCCGGGATCAGCGCCGAGATCGCCGCGGCTTCCTCGGCCATCCTTGTTGCCGCGTCGCGCGCGCGGCTTTCCGAAATTTCATGAACGTCCAGGCCGCGGAAGCCGAGCTTGCGACCGATATCGTCGAAGCGCTCGCGATAGCGCTCCGCCAGTTCCCGCTCCGGGCCCTGCTTCAATCGGCCGATCGCGATGACAAGTAACCGCATTAACGCATGTTAGCATGCGCATCGGCCGATTTGCATCGGCTCAGAGATCTAGACCGCCGCGACCGGGCTTTGCGTCCACAACCGCTCGAGATTGTAGAACTCGCGCACCTCGGGCCTGAACACGTGCACGATCACATCGCCGGAATCGATCAGCACCCAGTCGCAATTGGGCAAGCCTTCGACATGGATTTTGCTGATGCCGTTTTCCTTCAGGGCTTTCGTGACGTTCTCCGCGATCGCACCGACGTGCCGGTTGGCCCGGCCCGAGGTGATGACCATGTAGTCGGAGTATGCTGATTTGCCGCGAAGGTCGATGGTGACCGTTTCTTCCGCCTTCATATCGTCGAGGCGGGAGAGGATCATATTCAGGGTCTTGTCGGCGTCGCCTTGCGCCTTCAAGGCCGCAGTCGGGGTCGATGTTTTACGCGCAGGTTTTGCTGCCTTGTTGGCTGCCTTGGGTAAAACAGACTTGGACAATACAGGTGTGGCCAGGGACCATTCCTTTCACTGTATCGCGAACGCCGAATCTCGGTGCCCGCCGCCTATACTACGCATGTGGGGTTAAGGGTTTCAATATTCCAGTAAGCCCCACGCCACTTGCCGCATGATCCATCTCGATCATGCGCTAGACCGTCCTCCAGCTCCCATCAGGGTTCCGAAGGCCGGTCGAAGACAGATTGGATTTCATGCCAGTGAGAAAGACCCAGGCCGGCGCCCGCTGATCCGCCAGCCGGGGCGCCTGATTCTCGGGCAGACGATAGCGGGCGAGCGCCTGTGCGGCGGGCGCGGCGAGCGCGCGGAAACTTTGTGGCGGACGGTCGATCACGGCGATCGGCACATCGGAGGCGATGCGCCGCCAGTCTTTCCAACGGTGGAACTGCGCGAGGTTATCGGCGCCCATGATCCAGACAAAATGCACGCCGGAGACGCGGCGCCGCAAATGGATGATCGTGTCTACAGTGTAGCGCGTGCCGATGACAGCTTCGAGACAGCTCACATCGATACGAGGATCGTCGGCCACTTTCAGTGCGGCTGCAGCGCGCTCGGCGAGCGCATGCAGGCCGTCGTGATTCTTGAGCGGGTTGCCGGGCGTGAGCAGCCACCAGACGCGGTCGAGCTGCAGCCGCTTGAGCGCGAACTGGCTGATCGCGCGATGCGCGGCATGCGGCGGATTGAAGGAGCCGCCAAGCAGGCCGATGCGCATTCCGTTGGTGTAGAACGGAAGCGCCCGCGCGACCGATGGCGACGCGATCTGGGCTGGCTTCAATGGGATCACAAGTTTGGCTTCACGGCCGCGTCTGTCCGGTGCCGTGGATGCGATACTTGAAGCTCGTCAGTTGCTCGGCGCCGACCGGCCCGCGGGCGTGGAACTTGCCGGTGGCTATCCCGATCTCCGCGCCGAAGCCGAACTCGCCGCCGTCGGCGAACTGGGTCGAGGCGTTGTGCAGCACGATCGCGGAGTCGACCTCATTGAGGAATTTCTCCGCAACAGCCTTATCATCCGTCACGACGGCATCGGTATGCCGCGAGCCGTGCTGGTGGATATGCGCGATCGCTTCATCGACGCCGTCGACGATTCGAGCCGCGATGATCGCGTCCTCATATTCGGTGTCCCAGTCTTCCTCGGCTGCCGGCTTCACGCGGGCATCGACGCGTTGCACCGTCTCGTCACCGCGCACCTCGCAGCCGGCATCGATCAGCATTTCGACCAGCGGCTTCAGGCTGGCGGAGGCGCCGGCGCGGTCGACCAGAAGCGTCTCGGCCGCGCCGCAGACGCCGGGACGCCGCATCTTGGCGTTCAGCACGATCGACTTCGCCATCTCCAGATTGGCCGAGCGGTCGACATAAACGTGGTTGACGCCCTCCAGATGGGCGAACACCGGCACGCGCGCTTCGGCTTCCACCCGCGCGACCAGGCTCTTGCCGCCGCGCGGCACGATCACATCGACGCCGCCGTTCAACCCGGTGAGCAATAGCCCAACCGCGGCCCGATCGCGGGTCGGCACCAGCGTGATCGCGGCTTCCGGCAGACCCGCCTCGCGCAGGCCCTGCGCCAGGCACTCATGGATCGCGCGGCAGGAGCGGAAACTGTCGGAGCCGCCGCGCAGGATTACGGCGTTGCCGGATTTCAGGCACAGCACGCCGGCATCGGCCGCGACATTGGGGCGGCTTTCGAAGATTACGGCGATGACGCCGAGCGGCACGCGGACACGTTCGATGGTCATGCCGTTAGGCCGCTGCCAGCTCTCGGTGACGGCGCCGACCGGATCGGGAATGTTGCGCACGGTGGCGACGCCATCGGCCATCGCCTCGATGCGCGCCTGCGTCAGCGTCAAGCGGTCGACGAATGCCGAGGTCGCACCGCTCGCGCGCGCCTCGGCGACATCCTCGGCATTGGCGGCAAGGATGGTCGGTGCATTCTCGCGGATGGCACGCTCGATCGCGGCAAGGGCCCTGTTCTTCTGCTCGGGCGGCGCGAGCGCCAGCACGCGCGCAGCGGCACGCGCTTGTGTCGCGAGTTCATTCATGAGGGTCGGCAGATCGGCGTTACCGTCGATCGCCTTCAGCGGCGCAGTCATGGAGTGTCCCAGCGTTCTGTTAAGACCATGGTCTAGCACGGAAATCGGGGCCTTGGCGAGGCGAGGAACCGGCATGGCAGGTCGAACCGGGCGGGCTCCACCGGTCGCCGCAAGTCCGCAGGAGCTCGGCCAATGCCCTATTTGGCCGGAATGACCCCTGCAGGGCCGACCACCAGATCGTCGCGGTGGATCATCTCCGCCCGGCCGCTGATGCCTAGGATGGCCATCACGTCGGGGGAGGAGCGGCCCTTGATCTTGTCGGCGTCCTCTGCGTCGTAGGCGACGAGGCCGCGGCCGATCTCATGGGTATCGGGGCCACGGACGATCACCGCGTCGCCGCGGGCGAACTGGCCGTCGATCCGGATCACGCCGGCCGGCAACAGGCTCTTTCCGGCCCGCAGCGCGGCCACCGCGCCGGCGTCGATGGTCAGCGTGCCCTTCGGTTCCAGCGAGCCGGCGATCCAGCGTTTACGCGCTGTGATCGGGTTGGCCGGCGTCAGGAACCAGGTGCAGCGCCCGCCGTCCGTGATCGCCTGCAAGGGATGCTCGATCTTGCCGGAGGCGATCAGCATGTGCGTGCCGCCGGTGGTCGCGATCTTGGCCGCTTCGATCTTGGTGCGCATGCCGCCGCGCGACAGCTCGGATCCAGCCTCGCCCGCCATCGCCTCTATCTCCGCGCTGATGCTTTCGACCACCGGGATCAGTTTTGCGTTGGGGTTGCCGGCTGGCGGCGCGTCATAGAGGCCGTCGATGTCGGACAGCAGGACGAGGAGATCGGCGCTCGCCATCGTAGCGACGCGGGCAGCGAGGCGGTCATTGTCGCCATAGCGGATCTCGTTGGTGGCGACCGTGTCGTTCTCGTTGATCACGGGCACCGCGCGCCATTCCAGGAGCTTGGCGATCGTCGAGCGCGCATTCAGATAGCGGCGGCGCTCCTCGGTATCCTGCAGCGTGACCAGGATCTGTCCGGCGCGAATCCCGTGATCGCCAAGCACTTCCGACCAGATCCGTGCCAGCGCAATCTGGCCGACGGCGGCCGCACCCTGGCTCTCCTCGAGCTTGAGGGGCCCGCGCGGCAGTTTCAACTGGCTACGTCCGAGCGCGATCGAACCGGAGGAGACGATCAACACCTCCCGGCCTTCCCGGTGCAGCTTGGCGATGTCCGCGGCGAGCGCAGACAGCCACGACGACTTGACCTCGCCCGCCTCGGAATCGATCAGGAGCGATGAGCCGACCTTGACGACGATACGGCGAAAGCGATTGAGCGCGGGGCGTTTCATGGGTTCGGTCGGAGCAGAGCAGCGGAGGGATGCGCACCACCCCTTACTTTGAAAGCGGCGCCCGGGAAAGAGCGTTGGAATCAGCCCTGCGGCGTCGGTTGCGCCCAGGGTTCGGCATCAGTGCCGCCTTTGGCCTTGGCCGACACCGGCGCCTCGCCGATCACCTCGACCAGCGCCTTCAACGCGTCCGGAATGCCCTCGCCGGTGGCGGCGGAGACGAGCAGCGGCGTCTTCTTGGCCGCCCGTTTCAGCCGGTCCTTCTGCTTCTTCAATTCGTCCGGCGCGACCGCGTCGATCTTGTTCAGCGCGACGATCTCGATCTTCTCGGCGAGATGGCCCTCATAGGCCTCGAGCTCGGTACGTACCGTCTTGTAGGCCTTGCCGGCATGCTCGCAGGTGGCGTCGATCAGGTGCAACAGCACGCGGCAACGCTCGACATGGCCCAAGAAGCGGTCGCCGAGGCCAGCGCCTTCATGCGCGCCCTCGATCAGCCCGGGGATGTCGGCGAGCACGAATTCGCGGCCCTGCGCGCTCACGACGCCGAGCTGCGGGTGCAGCGTGGTGAAGGGATAGTCCGCGATCTTCGGCTTGGCGGCGCTGACCACGGACAGGAAGGTCGATTTGCCGGCATTCGGCAGTCCGACCAGGCCCGCATCGGCGATCAGTTTCAGGCGGAGCCAGATCCAGCGTTCCTCGCCGGGCAGGCCGGGGTTGGCGTTGCGCGGGGCGCGGTTGGTGGATGATTTGAAATGCGCGTTGCCGAAACCGCCATTGCCCCCCTCGGCCAGCACGAATTTCTCGCCGAGCTTGGTGAAATCGTAGATCAGCGTCTCGCGGTCCTCGTCGAACACCTGGGTTCCCACCGGCACCTTCAGCACGATCGGCTTGCCATTGGCGCCATGGCGGTCCTTGCCCATGCCATTGGTGCCCTTTTGCGCCTTGAAATGCTGCTGGTAGCGGTAGTCGATCAGCGTGTTCAGCCCGTCGACCGCCTCGATGATGACGTCGCCGCCGCGCCCGCCATTGCCGCCGGAGGGCCCGCCGAACTCGATGAACTTCTCGCGCCGGAACGCGACGCAGCCGTTGCCGCCGTCGCCGGAGCGAACATAGACCTTTGCTTCATCGAGGAATTTCATGAGCCTACCATAGCGTTTTCGAGCGAAGTGGATACCGGTTCGCGCGAGAAAACGCGTCGAAACAAAAGGCTAGAGCCACGGTTTACCAAGGCTCTAGGTAAGGCAGCGGCGTTGAGGCGGCAACCCTGAAGCTGGCTGATCGGATAAAAGGCTTAACTGTCAGCCGGTTGCTGGTTCCGTAAAATTACGGCGAAGGTTCAGGCCGCCGGCTGGGCGGCCGCGTTCTCGTCGGCCAGCAGGTGCAACAGCGCACTCTTGATCGCGGCCTGCCGGGTCGGCGCAGTGATCTGCGCGCCCAGGAGGTCGGTGACATAGAACACGTCGCGGGCGCGCTCGCCGAAGGTCGCGACATGGGCGGAGGCGATATTGAGGTTGAGCTTCGAGATCGCGGTGGTGAGCTGGTACAGCAGGCCGGGCCGGTCGAGGCCGGAAACCTCGATCACGGTGTAGCGGTCCGACCACTGGTTGTTGATCGTCACTTCGGGCTCGACGGTGAACGCCTTCACCTTGTTGCCGCTGCTGCGATGGACGGCGCGGCGTGCCATCGCCTCGGGCAGGCGCAATTTGCCTTCCAGCACGTCCTCGATCATCTCGCCGATCCGGGTGGCGCGGCGGCCTTCATCCTCGTCGCGGTCGTATTCGCGGGAGATCGCGATGGTGTCGAGCGCGCGGCCGTCGGTCGTGGTGTAGATCTGGGCGTCGACGATATTGGCGCCAGCGGAAGCGCAGGCGCCGGCGATGATCGACAATAGCCAGGGATGGTCGGTTGCCCAGATCGTCAGTTCGGTGACGCCGCGCGCCTCGTCGAATCCGACATTGATCGCAAGCTTGTGCCCGGCCTGCTCGCTGGCGCGGATGAAGCGCGCCTGACGAATCTTGCGCGGCAGTTCGACCTTGAGCCAGTACGCCGGGTAATGCCGCTCGATATAGGCGTTGAGTTCCGCTTCCGGCCATTCGGTGAAGGCGGCGCGGAATTCGGCCTGCGCCACTGCGATGCGGCGGGCGCGGTTCACTTCCGAGAAGCCGCCGGTCAACACCGGCTCGGTCTCGTAATAGAGCGTGCGCAGGAGTTGCGCCTTCCAGCCGTTCCACACCCCGGGGCCGACGCCGCGGATGTCGGCGGTGGTGAGGATCGTGAGCAGTTTCATCTGCTCGACCGATTGCACGACGGCGGCAAAATTCTCGATCGTCTTGCGGTCGGAGAGGTCGCGCGACTGCGCGACTGTCGACATCGTCAGGTGGTCCTCGATCAGCCATGCGACGAGCTCGGTGTCGGCGTTGCTGAAGCCGAGCCGGGGGCATAGCCGTCGCGCCACCTTCGCGCCGGCGACCGAATGATCCTCGGGCCGGCCTTTGGCGATATCGTGCAAAAGGGTCGCGATATAGAGCACCGGGCGATGCTCGGGGCGGATCTTGCGGAACAGGTCGCTGGCGACAATGAACTCGTCATTGCCGCCGCGCTCGATCTCCTGCAGGAAGCCGATGCAGCGGATCAGATGCTCGTCCACCGTGTAGTGGTGGTACATGTTGAACTGCATCATCGACACGATCTTGCCGAAGGCGCGGATGAAGTGACCGAGCACGCCGGTCTCGTTCATTCGCCGCAGCACGATCTCGGCATTGTCTGAGGTCAGGATCTCCATGAACAGCCGATTGGCTTCCGCGTCTTCGCGAAGCTGTGTGTTCACGAGCTTGAGCGAGCGCGTCACGGTGCGCATCGCGTCGGGATGGAAGGCGAGGTTGTTCTTCTGCGCCAGACGGAAGATGCGGATCAGATTGACCGGATCGTGCTTGAAGACGTCGGGCGCGGCCAGGTTGATGCGGTTGTTGTCGACGATGAAGTCGTCGCTCTCGGGCACGCGCCGCTTGGTGCTGCCGGGCCGCAGGCGCGCCACCATGCGGCTCAGCACCGGCGCCGGCTTCTTCTGCTCTTCCTCCAGCTTGGCGCACAGGATCGCGGTGAGGTCGCCGACGTCCTTGGCGATCAGGAAGTAATGCTTCATGAAGCGCTCGACGTCCTGCATCCCGGGATGCGAGGTGTAGCCGAGCCTGACCGCGATCTCGCGCTGGACGTCGAACGACAGCCGCTCCTCGGCGCGGCCGGCGAAGAAATGGATGTTGCAGCGCACCGACCACAGGAAATCGGCGCAGCGGCGGAAGGTGCGGTATTCCTGCGCGTCGAACACGCCGCGTTCGAGCAATTCATCGGTCTCGCGCACGCGGTAGACATATTTCGCGATCCAGAACAGCGTGTGCAGGTCGCGCAGGCCGCCCTTGCCGTCCTTGACATTGGGCTCGACCAGATAGCGCGACTGTCCGGCGCGGCGGTGCCGCTCCTCGCGCTCGGCCAGCTTGGCGGTGACGAATTCGGCAGCGGTGCCCTGCACGACGTCCTTGTCGAATCGGTCGACCAGTTCGTCATAGAGCGGCCGGTCGCCGGTCAGGAACCGCGTCTCCAGGATGGCGGTGCGGATCGTCATGTCGCCGCGCGCCTGGCGGATCGATTCGTCGACCGACCGCGTGGCGTGGCCGACCTTCAGTCCCATGTCCCACAGGCAATAAAGGATCGCTTCGGCGACCTGCTCGCCCCAGGCGGTCTGCTTGTAGGGCAGGATGAACAACAGATCGATGTCGGATTCCGGCGCCATCAGGCCGCGGCCGTAGCCGCCGGTGGCGACGACCGCCATGCGCTCCTCGCCGGAGGGGATCGGCGAGTGATAGAGATGCTTGGTCGCCGCCGCATAGAGGATGCGGATGATCTCGTCCTGCACGATGCAGAGCCGCTCCGCGCAGCGTCGGCCGTGGCGGTCCTTGAGCAGTACGGCCTGTGCCGTGGCGCGTGCCGCGATCAGTTCCGCCTTGAGCAGTTGCGCCATGGCCGAGCGGAATTGGTCCTCGCGTCCCGCGTGTTTCTCGGCGAGCGCGTCGACCGCGGCGGTGATCCGCGCGGTATCGAAACGGTCATCCACTTCCGGGCGGGGTTCGGCCACGACACTATCCATGGTCTATCCCGATAAAGGACGGCGCCTGTGCTGTCACGGGACATTGTGGCCCCGCGATCACTCTGTGCTGAATTCCAGTTGATTTGGGCAAATTCATTCTCGCGCTGCCGCCTTCAGGATCCGGATTTTCTCATTGACCTTGCGGCCTAACTCATTGAGATGAAATGACGTTTTAACAAGATTTTCCAGTACCTGGAGGCTGAGGATGGTCCGGATTTCACGGCGCATTGTGGCTGCGATGATTGCAGGTTTGGCGCTTGCGCCCGCGGCAAGTTTTGCGGCGGAGCCGCTCAAGGAGATACGCATCGACTGGGCGACCTACAATCCGGTCTCGCTGGTCCTGAAGCAGAAAGGGCTCCTGGAAAAGGAGTTCGCCAAGGACGGCATCAGCATCGTCTGGGTGCAATCCGCCGGCTCCAACAAGGCGCTCGAATTCCTCAACGCGGGATCGATCGATTTGGGTTCGACGGCGGGCTCGGCCGCGCTGGTCGCCAAGATCAACGGCAACCCGATCAAGTCGATCTATGTCTATTCGCGTCCCGAATGGACCGCGCTGGTCACGGGCAAGGATTCCAAGATCGCCTCGGTCGCCGACCTCAAGGGCAAGCGCGTCGCGGTGACCCGCGGTACCGATCCGCACATCTTCCTGGTGCGGGCACTACTTGACGCCGGCCTCTCCGAAAAGGACATCACGCCGGTGCTGCTCCAGCACGCCGACGGCAAGACCGCGCTGATCCGCGGCGATGTCGATGCCTGGGCCGGCCTCGACCCGATGATGGCGCAGGCCGAAGTCGAGGACGGCGCAAAATTGTTCTTCCGCAAGGCGGACGCCAACACCTGGGGCATCCTTAATGTGCGCGAGCAGTTCCTGAAGGACCACCCGGACGTCGTGCGCCGCGTGCTCGCTACTTACGAAGAGGCCCGCAAATATTCGCTGGCGAATTACGACGAGCTGAAGAAGACCTTCATTGCCGTAACCAAGCTGCCGGAGGCCGTGGTCGACAAGCAGCTCAAGGAGCGCACCGAGTTGACCCACAGCCGTGTCGGCGCCCCGCAGCGCGATTCGATCCTCGCCGCAGGGCTCGCGCTGCAGCAGGCCGGCGTGGTCGATGCCAAGGTCGACGTGAAGGCGGTGCTGAATTCGCTGATCGACGACCAAGTCCCTCTGCCGACGAATTGACGATCCGTAGCCCGGGTGGAGCGCAGCGAAACTCGGGCTACGAAGCCTCGACGATTTGAGCTGTCGTCCCGGGCAAGCGAAGCGCGACCCGGGACCCATAACCACGAATGTTCGATGTGGCGCGACGTTGGGGCCCCAGCCCTGCCTTACCACCGGCTCCTGTGGTTATGGATCCCCGCTTTCGCGGTGACGACGTGGGGTGAGACCCACCTTGCAATCCGGCGCGGGAAAGGGTTCTTGCCGTGGCGATGACCATTGAAGTGCCAGTGCTGGAACAACCCGACGCCGCCATGCCGCCTGCGGCGGCGCGGCTGTCGCGTTTTGCCCGGCCCGCGCTCGGGTTACTGCTGCCAGTCGGGCTCGCCCTCGGCTGGGAGCTGGCGGTCTGGCTCGGCTATTCCAACGGCCGATTGGTGCCGCCGCCGACGAAAGTCTTCGCCACGATCGTGGAACTGGCGAAAAGCGGCGAGCTGTCGCGGCACATCATCACGACGCTCTCTCGCGTTGCCGCGGGCTTTGCGCTCGGCGTCGTCGCCGGCACGCTGCTCGGCGCCGTCTCCGGCTATTGGGGACTGGCGCGGCGGCTGCTCGATCCGACCGTGCAGGCGCTGCGGGCGATCCCCTCGATTGCCTGGGTGCCGCTGTTCATCCTCTGGCTCGGCATTTTCGAAACCTCGAAGGTCGCGCTGATCGCGGTCGGCGTGTTCTTCCCGGTCTATCTCGGCGTGATGGGCGCGATCCTCTCGGTCGACCGCAAGATTGTCGAGGTCGGCCGCATCTTCCGCCTCTCGGGCCCGGCGATGATCCGGCGCATCCTGTTGCCGGCGGTTTTGCCGGCTTACGTGGTGGCGCTCCGCGTCGGCCTTGGTCTCGGCTGGATGTTCGTGGTGGCCGCCGAGTTCATGGGCGCCTCCGAGGGGCTCGGCTATCTCCTGATCGACGGCCAGCAGCTCGGCAAGCCGGCGCAGATCGTCGCCGCGATCGTGATCTTCGCGATCCTCGGCAAGACCACCGACTGGCTGATCGAGCTCGCCACCGCGCCGCTCCTGCGCTGGCAGGACGCCTTCGGCCGCGAGCGCGGAGCGGCCTGATGCTCGCGCTTGATAAAGTCGGCAAGACCTATCCCAATGGCGTCCACGCACTGTCGCGCTTCTCTGCCGAGATCAAGCTGGGCGAAATCATCGCCATCATCGGCGGTTCCGGTTGCGGCAAGTCGACACTGCTCCGCGCCATCGCCGGGCTCGATCGCGCGACGTCAGGCACGGTGACGCTCGATGGCGCCACCATCACCGCGCCGCACGCCAAGATCGGCATCATCTTCCAGGAGCCGCGGCTGCTGCCATGGCTCAGCGTCGCCGACAATATCGGCTTTGGCCTGTCAGACCTGCCGGCCGATGCACGGCGTGAAAAGGTGGCGCGCGCGCTGGCCCGTGTCGGCCTCACTGACAAGGCCAATGCCTGGCCGCGCGAGCTTTCCGGCGGGCAGGCGCAGCGGGTGGCGATCGCGCGCGCTTTGGTGCCGCAGCCGGAGGTGCTGTTGCTCGACGAGCCGTTTTCCGCGCTCGACGCCTTCACCCGGCGCGACCTGCAGGATCACTTGCTCGACCTCTGGGCCGACACTCGCCCGACGCTGATCCTGGTGACGCATGACGTCGACGAGGCCGTGGTGCTGGCGGACCGCGTGCTGGTGATGCGGCCGCGGCCGGGCCGGCTGTTCGAGGAGATCGCGATCAACCTGGCGCGGCCGCGCGACCGAAGTTCGGCACATTTCGACAATTTCAAGCGCCGCGTGCTGACGGCGCTCGATCGTTCGCTCGACCGCAACGTGCCTGACAGCGAGGCGGCCGCGAACGCAGGCGAGGCGATGTGGTGGTGACAGCCGTGCGATAAGGCAGTACACCCGGAGGCAGAAAATCCGGGAGAACAACAATGGACGCCACCGAGCTCCGCGCGCTGCAAGCCCCGATCAAGGAACGCTACAAGGCCGACCCCGCCACCGCCGTCATCACGCTGAAAGCCAAAGGCTCGATCGAGAGCGAAGGCATCGCCTGCAAGGTCGAAACCGGCCGCGCGCTCGCGGTCGCGGGCCTCCATCCAGCGACCGGCGGCTCCGGGCTGGAACTCTGCTCCGGCGACATGCTGCTGGAAGCGCTGGTCGCTTGCGCCGGCGTGACCTTGAAATCAGTGGCGACGGCGATCGAAGTGCCGCTCAAGAGCGGCAACGTGTTCGCCGAGGGCGATCTCGATTTCCGCGGCACGCTCGGTGTCGACAAGGAGGCCCCGGTCGGCTTCGCCGAGATCCGCCTGCGCTTCGAGGTCGACACCGACGCGCCGCAGGACAAGCTCGACCTCCTCTTGAAGCTCACAGAACGCTATTGCGTGGTCTACCAGACCATCAGGCACGGCCCGGAGGTCGCGGTCTCGCTGAAGCGGGTGTGATGTCGTTGCTCTTACCTCTCCCATAGGGAGAGGTCGCGCCGAGGCGCGGGTGAGGGGCTCCGCTTCCTCGAGGGACCTGAACCCTCACCCGATTTGCTGCGCAAATCGACCTCTCCCTATGGGAGAGGTGAAAGCGGCCGTCGCTACGGCGATCCTGCAATAAATTCTTCCGCGCCGATGCCCCCCGAATTCATCTTCCTGCTGACGCTGCTATTGCGCATGGCGACTACCGCCGCCTTTGTCGTGACCGCCTCCATCATCACCGAGCGTTCGGGGCCGGTGATCGGCGCGCTGGTGGCAACGCTGCCGATCTCGGCGGGGCCATCCTATGTCTTCCTCGCGCTCGACCATGATGCGGCGTTCATCGCCGAGGGCGCGCTCGCCAGCCTGCCCATCAATGCGGCGACGATCTATCTCGGATTGACCTATGTCGTGTTGGCACAGCGGCACGGCGCGTTGCTCAGCACGACGGCAGCCGTCGCGGTATGGCTCCTGCTCGCGTCCATCTTCCGCCAGTTCCACTGGACGCTGGCCGCGGGGCTGATCGTGAACGTCATCACCTTTGCGATCTGCGTGCCGCTGTTGCAGCGCTACCGCCATGTGAAGAAGATGCCGCTGATCACGCGCCGCTGGTACGACATCCCGCTGCGCGCCTCGCTGGTCGCGACATTGGTCGCGATCGTGGTGACGTCCTCAGGCTGGGTCGGCCCGCAGGTCAGCGGCATCATCGCGCTGTTTCCGGTGGTGTTCACCTCGATGATGCTAATCCTGCATCCGCGCATCGGCGGCCCGCCGACGGCCGCCGTGATCGCCAACGGCGCCTGGGGCCTGATGGGATTTGGAATTGCGATTGCTGTGCTGCATGTCGCCGCGCTGCAGTTCGGTTCGGCGATCGGTCTCAGCTTGGCCCTTGCGACCTGCGTGACCTGGAATCTCGGCCTCTGGTGGCACGGGCGGCGAAGGTTGGTGCGGTGAAGCTGTCATTCCGGGGCGATGCGCAGCATCGAACCCGGAATCTCGAGATTCCGGGTCTGGTCCTGCGGACCATCCCGGAATGACGGTGTTCGATCACGGCTACGGCAGCGTCTACCCCTTCGGCAGTTTCGCCTTCAGTGCGTAGAGCGCTTCCAGCGCCTCGCGCGGGGACATCTCGTCCGGGTGCAGCGCCTTCACGGCTTCCACCAACAGCTCTGCCTCGCTCGGCGGCGCGGCTTCGGCGGCGGCGCGGGAGGGGACAGCGAACAGCGGGAGGTCGTCGACCAAAGCGCGGGCGGTCTGGCCGCGGTCCTGCGCCTCCAGTTTCGCCAGCACGGACTTGGCGCGGCTGATCACCGCCGCCGGCAATCCCGCGAGCTTGGCCACCTGGATGCCGTAGGAGCGGTCAGCCGAGCCCGGCAGCACCTCGTGCAGGAACACGACATTGCCCTGCCATTCCTTCACCCGCACCGTGGCGTTGAACAGCCGCGGCAGTCTTGCCGAGAGCGCGGTGAGCTCGTGATAATGCGTCGCGAACAGCGTGCGGCAGCGGTTGTTCTCATGCAGATGCTCGATCGCGGCCCAGGCGATCGAAAGGCCGTCGAAGGTGGCCGTGCCGCGGCCGATCTCATCCAGGATCACGAGCGAGCGCTCGCTGGCCTGGTTGAGGATCGCCGCCGTCTCGACCATCTCGACCATGAAGGTCGAGCGTCCGCGCGCGAGATCATCAGCCGCGCCGACGCGGGAGAACAGGCGATCGATGATGCCGATCCGCGCTCGTGATGCCGGCACATAGCTGCCGATCTGGGCGAGCAGCGCGATCAGCGCATTCTGGCGCAGGAAGGTCGATTTGCCGGCCATGTTCGGACCGGTGAGCAGCCAGAGCTGTCCGGATTTCTGCGCCGGCCCTGGCGACAGGTCGCAGGCGTTGGCGATGAACGGCTGGCCGTCGCGCTTCAAGGCCTGCTCGACCACCGGATGGCGGCCGCCTTCGATCGCAAAGCCTAGGGAATGATCGACCTCGGGCCGCACATAATTCTCGTCGACCGCGAGCTTTGCCAGCGCGGTCGCGACATCGAGCAGTGCGAAGGCGAGCGCGGCGGCGCGCAGATCGTCGCTTGCGGCGAGTGCCATGGCAGAGAGCCGGTCGAATATCTCGAGCTCGAGATTGAGCGAGCGGTCGCCGGCATTGGCGATCTTGGCTTCGATCTCGCCGAGTTCGGAGGTGGTGAAGCGGACCTGGCCGGCAAGCGTCTGGCGATGGATGAAGGTCGCGTTCAAGGGCGGCGTCATCAATTTGTCGCCGTGCTGCGCGGTCACCTCGACGAAATAGCCGAGCACGTTGTTATGGCGGATCTTGAGCGCCTTGACGCCGGTGTCCTCGGCGTAGCGCGCCTGCATCGAAGCGACGACAAGGCGCGAGGCGTCGCGCAGGTTGCGGCTCTCGTCGAGCGCGACCTCATAGCCTTCGCGGACGAAACCGCCGTCGCGCTTGATCAGCGGCAATTGCTCGGCGAGCGCACGCTCGAACTCATGCGCCAAGTCCCGCGAGGGGCGGCGCAGCGCCTCCATCACGGCCACGATTTCCGCCGGCGGCTGGTCGAGCTGCGCCAGCCGCACCAATGCCTGATCGGCGGCCAGGATGCCGTCGCGGAGCCCAGCGAGATCGCGCGGGCCGCCGCGGCCGACCGACAGCCGCGCCAACGCGCGCGACATGTCCGGCGCCGCGCGTAGCACGCTGCGGATATCCTCACGTGCGGCACTATCGGCGACGAAGGTCGAGATGGCATCGAGCCGCCGCGTGATCGCAGCGCTGTCCGTGAGAGGGGCCGCGAGCCGTTGCGCGAGCAGGCGCGAGCCGGCGGCGGTCACGGTGCAGTCAATCGCATCGAGCAGCGAGCCGCGGCGTTCGCCGGCCAAGGTGCGTGTCAATTCGAGATTGGCGCGCGTCGCCGGGTCGATCGCCATGGTGGTGCCGACCGCCTCGCGCGAGGGCGGCGACAGCGGCGGGCGTTTGCCAACTTGCGTGCGGTCGATATAGGTGACGGCGGCCGCGGCGGCCGTTGCTTCCAATCGCGACATCGCGGCGAGGCCGTCCATGGTCGCGACCGCGAAATAGTCGCACAGCCGCCGCTCGGCGGTGGCGCCGTCGAAGACGTCACGAGTAAGCGGCGTCACCGCCGGCAATTCGCGCAACACTGGCCCGAACTCGACGTCGCTGTAGAGCGCGTCGGTGACGATGGCTTCATTTGGATTGATGCGCGCCAGCGTCGCCGGAAGCTCGGCGACAGAGCACTCCGTTACCATGAATTCGGAAGTCGAAATATCGATCCAGGCCAGCCCGATGCGGTCGCCGCCGGACGAGCCGCGGGCGCGGGCGATCGCGAGCAGGTAATTGTTGGTGCGGGCATCGAGTAGCGTGTCCTCGGTCAGCGTGCCCGGCGTCACCAGCCGCACCACGTCGCGCTTCACCACGCTCTTGTTGCCGCGGGCGCGCGCTGTCGCCGGATCCTCGCTCTGCTCGCACACCGCGACGCGGTGGCCTGCCGCGATCAATCGGTGCAGGTAATCCTCGGCGCGTTCTACCGGCACCCCGCACATCGGGATGTCCATACCCTGATGCTTGCCGCGCTTGGTCAGGACAATGCCGAGTGTCTTTGAAGCGATCTCGGCGTCCTCGAAGAACAGTTCGTAGAAATCGCCCATTCGATAGAACAGGAGCAGGCCCTGATTGGCGGACTTGATTTCGAGGTACTGTTCCATCATCGGCGTGATGCGTGCGGGCGTTTCCGCACTCGGTGTCGCCTCGGATGGAACGGGAATGGGCTGCTGGACGGTCATGAGGGGGCGGAAACTACAAAATTTCGCTCTCCCGTCCCACCGCTTTGCCCCGCGATATTGGGTTTTCCACCCTCTCCACGCCCCCGACCTCATTTCAACGCGGGCGAGGGACGCGTCCGCCTCAATTGACCTCCTGCTAACCCGCTCCTAAAACTCGCCATCAATCCAAGCCTCTAGCGCGCAAGTCCGCGGCAATCAGGGAGAGAAATCAATGCGTGATGTGTATATCTGCGATGCCGTCCGGACCCCGATCGGCCGCTTCGGCGGTTCGCTCGCCAAGGTGCGCACCGACGATCTCGCTGCCACCCCGATCAAGGCGCTGATGGCCAAGCATCCGAACCTAGACTGGTCGCAGGTGGATGAGGTCTTTTTCGGCTGCGCCAACCAGGCCGGCGAGGACAACCGCAATGTTGCGCGCATGGCGCTGCTGCTCGCGGGCATGCCTGATACGGTTCCCGGCCAGACGCTGAACCGGCTTTGCGCCTCCGGTCTCGACGCGGTCGGCGCGGCCGGCCGCGCCATCCGCGCCGGCGAGATCGACTTCGCGATCGCCGGCGGCGTCGAATCGATGACGCGGGCGCCGTTCGTGATGGGCAAGGCGGCGGAAGCGTTCTCGCGCTCGGCCGAAATCTTCGACACCACGATCGGCTGGCGCTTCATCAATCCCCTGATGAAAGCGCAGTATGGCGTCGATGCGATGCCGGAGACCGGCGAGAACGTCGCCGAGGAATTCCAGGTTTCGCGCGCCGACCAGGATGCGTTCGCGATCCGCTCGCAGCAGCGCGCTGGTGCCGCAATCGCGGCCGGCTATTTCGCCGAGGAGATCACCCCGGTCTCCGCGCCGGGTGGCAAGGCGGGCCCCATTACCGTTGACAAGGACGAGCATCCACGTCCGGAGACGACGCTGGAAGGCCTCGCCAAGCTGAAGCCGGTAGTGCGCAACCCCGGCACGGTGACGGCCGGCAACGCCTCGGGCGTCAATGACGGCGCCGCCGCGATGATCCTTGCCTCCGAGGCCGCCGTGAAGAAGCACGGATTGACGCCGCGGGCGCGCATCCTCGGGCTTGCGTCCGCCGCGGTGCCGCCGCGCATCATGGGCATCGGCCCGGTGCCAGCGACGCGCAAATTGATGGAGCGGCTCGGCCTCAAGATCACTGATTTCGATTTGATCGAGCTCAATGAGGCCTTCGCCTCGCAGGGCATAGCCTGCCTGCGCCAGCTCGGGGTCAAGGAGGATGCCGACTTCGTGAACCCGCATGGCGGCGCGATCGCGCTCGGCCATCCCCTCGGCATGAGCGGCGCGCGGCTCGCCTTGACGGCGGTGCATGGCATGGAAAAGCGGGGCGGGAAGCTTGCCTTGGCAACCATGTGCGTCGGCGTCGGCCAGGGCGTCGCGGCGGCGATCGAGAAGCTGAACTGACCTCTCTCCGTCATTGCGAGGAGCGAGCGACGAAGCAATCCATGCCTCCACGAGCGGCGAGATGGATTGCTTCGCTTCGCTCGCAATGACGGGATAGAAAAAGCAAAACACCGCTTTTCCGGATTAGTTATATCCTATAATGATCTGACGGCTGGCTCACCGGCAAGGAGCGCCAGGGAGGAAATCATCATGACCTTGCTCTATCCGCTGCAATCGCTCGCGGCGCACCCGCCGCGGCTGTCGCCGGGCTATCGCTCGACGGTCAAGCGCTCGCCGCAAAAGCCGTTGATCCCGATCCGGCAAACGCTCTCCGAACTGACCGGTCCGGTCTATGGCCACGAAACAGTGCGCGAGAACGATCACGACCTCACCATTCAGCACAAGGGCGAGCCGCTTGGCGAACGCATCATCGTGCACGGCCATGTGCTCGACGAGGACGGCCGCGGCGTGCCCAACGCGTTGGTCGAACTGTGGCAAGCCAATGCCTGCGGCCGCTACGTCCATGTCGTCGACCAGCATCCGGCGCCGCTCGATCCGAACTTCACCGGCGCCGGCCGCGCGCAGACCGACGCGAGCGGCTATTACAGGTTCGTCACCATCAAGCCCGGCGCCTACCCGTGGGGCAATCACCACAACGCCTGGCGCCCGGCCCACATCCATTTCTCGGTGTTCGGCCATGCCTTCATCTCGCGCCTGGTGACGCAGATGTATTTCCCGGGCGATCCCTTGTTTCCGTTCGATCCGATCTTCAACTCGGTGACGGACGAGAAGGCGCGCGCGCGGATGATCTCCTCCTTCGACCTTGAGAACACCCAGCCGGAATGGGCGCTGTGCTACCGCTTCAACATTGTCCTGCGCGGCAGGAACGCGACGCCGATGGAGAATAAACAGTGAGCGAGCAGCGGCCGGACGGCATCACACCATCGCAGACGGTCGGCCCGTATTTCAAATACGGCCTGACGCCGAACGGCGAGTACGCGTGGAGCGACGCCTTCACCAACAACCTGATCACCCCCGACGTTTCCGGCGAGCGCATCCGCGTCGAAGGCACGGTATTCGACGGCGACGGCGCGCCGGTCCCGGACTGCATGCTGGAGATCTGGCAAGCCGACGCGCAGGGCCGGTTCTCCGATCCGCAGGATGCCCGCGCACTGCCCAACAGTTCGTTCAAGGGGTTCGGCCGCGTCGGCACCGATGCCAAGGGCGGCTATTCCTTCGACACCATCAAGCCGGGGCAAGTGCCCGACCCCGACGGCAAGCCGCAGGCGCCGCACATCCTGCTCGCGGTGTATGCGCGCGGCATGCTGCTGCATCTCTACACGCGGATCTATTTCGATGATGAGACGGCCAACACCGAGGACCCCGTGCTGGCGCTGGTGCCGGCCGATCGCCGCGCGACATTGATCGCCAAGCGCAAGGCGGGCGCTGCCAATCCGGCCTATGTGCTCGACATCCACCTGCAGGGCGACAACGAGACCGTGTTCTTCGACGTCTAAGGTCACGCCTCAGCATTCTCTCGTCATGGCCGGGCTTGACCCGGCCATCCATCTCCAATGAGTCGTTTGCGATGATGGATGGATACGCGGGTCAAGCCCGCGTATGACGGCTGGGTTGCGCGGCAGGCCTCACCGCACATTCGGCAAATAGCGCGATCCCTCCTTTCCGAGGAAATCCAGCATCGCCTGCGCCGGCGGCAGCAGGATCTTGTCGGCGCGGCGGATCGCGTGCCATTGGCGCATCACTGGCAGGCCCGCGACCTTGAGCACCACCAGCCGTCCTTCCTCCAACTCGTGGAAGACGGTGTGCTGGGAGATGAAGGCGATGCCGAGCCCGGCCATCACCGCCTGCTTGATGGTCTCGTTGCTGTCCATGGCCATGCCGACCTTGGGCTCGATCCGATGCTTCTGGAGGAACTGCTCCATCAGCAGCCGCGTGCCGGAGCCGTGCTCGCGGGTGATGAAGGTTTCAAAGGCAAGATCGGTCGCGGCGACGCGCTTCTTTCCATTGAGCCGATGATCGGCGGCGGCGATGATCACGTGCGGATGCCTGCCGAGCGGGCGCATCTCGACCTCGATGTCCGCTGGCGGCTGCCCCATCACGGCGATATCGAGATCGTAGCCGCGTAGCGCATCGCGGATGTCCTCGCGATTGCCGATTCTGAGCGTCACGTCGATCTTCGGGAAGCGTTGCGAGAACGCCGCGATCGCGAACGGCACGAAATATTTGGCGGTGCTGACTGCGCCCATCGCGACGCGCCCGCCGTTCTTGCCCGCGATCATGTCGAGCGACTGCTCGCAGTCGGCGAGCGCGGATTCGATACGCTCGACCAGCGCGAGAACGGTGCGGCCGGCATCCGTCAACGCCATGCCTTCAACGGTGCGCTGGATCAGCGGCAGGCCGGCGAGCTCCTGCAGGTTGCGAAGCTGCAGGGTGACCGCCGGCTGGGTGAGGTTGAGCCGGTTGGCCGCGCCCGTGATCGAGCCGGCCGCATGCACGGCGGTCAACGCGCGCAGCTGACGAATGGTGAGGTCGCGCGAGAAATGTCCCGGCATGAGTACCTCCATAAAAAATACTTTGGCCACACTTAAGATATTAAAATTTCACTAATTCTGCAATTCGCGTGTTGATAGTGGCGACAGCGACTCCGCTCCGGAGCCGCTTCAAGCGAAGCCCCGTCGAGAGGGCTCGGTGAACGGGAGAGCGGCCGTGGATCATCTTCCTGCATTGCATGCCTATCTCGACGACGCCGCGCGTCAGGACACCGTCCGCGCCGCAGCCGTGGCGGTGGTCGAGGCGCTGGCAGCGGCCGCGGTCGAACTCGCAGGCATCATCGCCTCGGGCCCGCTGGTCGGCATCACCGGCCGTGACGGTGCGGTCAATCCGGCCGGCGACACCCAAAAGGACATCGATGTTGTCGCAGATCGCCTGATGCGCGACGCCCTGCGCACAGCGCCGGTGGCCGCCGTGCTCTCGGAGGAAGTGGATCTGCCGGAGACGCTTGACGCCGAGGCGCAGCTCTGTGTCGCGATCGATCCGCTCGACGGCTCGGCCAACCTTGCGAACAACATCTCGGTCGGCACCATATTTTCCATCCGGCCCAAGGCGCGCGACATCCTCTCTACCTTCTTCGAGCCCGGCACCGCGCAGATTGCCGCCGGCTGTTTCATCTACGGCCCGCAGACCGTGCTGGTGCTCGCGCTCGACCAGCGCGTCGACGTCTTCACCCTGTATCCGCCGCGGCGCGAATTCGTGCTGACCGGGCGCGGTATCCGGATTCCGCCTGATACGCCGGAGTTCGCGATCAACGCCTCCAATCGCCGGCACTGGAGCGGCGCGGTGCGCGGCTATATCGACGAATGCCTCGCGGGCGCCAATGGCGAACGCGGCCGCGACTTCAACATGCGCTGGATCGGCTCGCTGGTGGCGGAAGCCTACCGCATCCTGGTCCGTGGCGGCGTGTTTCTCTATCCAGCCGATGCGCGCCCGGGCTACCGCGAAGGCCGTCTGCGCCTGCTCTACGAAGCCCACCCGGTGGCGCTGATCATGGAATGGGCTGATGGCGCCGCCTCCAGCGGGCGCGCCCGCATTCTCGAACTTTCGGCGCGGACGCCGCACCAGCGGGTGCCCTTGATCATGGGATCGCCGCGCACCGTGCGCGACATCGATATGATGCACGAGGGCGTCGAGCCGCTGTTCGAAAACGCCGACGCGCCGTTGTTCGCGCGCCGCGGACTGTTTCGCTGAAGGAGGCCGGCATGTCGCGGCGTCACCCCATCATATCGGTCACAGGTTCTTCCGGCGCCGGAACGACATCGGTCAGGAAGACCTTCGAGAACATCTTCCGGCGCGAGAATGTCAGCGCCGCCTATGTCGAAGGCGATGCCTTCCACCGTTACGATCGCGCCGAGATGCGCAGCAAGATGGTCGAGGAGGCCGAGCGCGGCAACAAGCATTTCAGCCATTTCAGCCCCGAAACCAATTTGTTCGAGGAGCTCGAAAAACTGTTCCGCGACTATAGCGAGTCCGGCACCGGGACGACGCGGCACTATGTGCACGACGAGCAGGAGGCGCGGCTCTACGGCGGCGATCCCGGCACTTTCACCAAGTGGGAGTCGTTGCCGGAGAGTTCCGATCTGCTGTTCTATGAGGGCCTGCATGGCGCCGTCGTCACCGAGAAGGTGAATGTTGCCAAATATGCCGACCTCAAGATCGGCGTCGTCCCCGTCATCAATCTCGAATGGATCCAGAAGCTGCATCGCGATCGCAGCCACCGCGGCTATTCCACGGAGGCAGTGACCGACACCATCCTGCGGCGCATGCCTGATTATGTGAACTACATCTGCCCGCAGTTCACCGAGACCGACATCAACTTCCAGCGCGTGCCGACGGTCGACACGTCGAACCCGTTCATCGCGCGCTGGATCCCGACGCCGGACGAATCGATGGTCGTGATCCGGCTGAAGAATCCGCGTGGCATCGATTTTCCCTATCTGCTCTCGATGATCCCGCACAGCTTTATGTCGCGCGCCAATTCGATCGTGATCCACGGCGCCAAACTCGACCTGGCGATGCAGCTCATCCTCACCCCGCTGATTCTGCAACTGATGGAACGAAAGAGGCGAACGATATGACCGCACTTGCGTCTGTGGCCAGCCGCACCCAAGTCAGCCATGCCGAGATGGCGAACGCCCTCCGCTTCCTCGCCATCGATGCCGTGGAGAAGGCGAAGTCCGGGCATCCCGGCATGCCGATGGGCATGGCCGATGTCGCGACCGTGCTGTTTTCGCGCTTCCTCAAATTCGACCCCGATGACCCGGCCTGGCCCGACCGCGACCGTTTCGTGCTCTCGGCCGGCCATGGCTCGATGCTGCTCTACGCGCTGCTGCATCTGACCGGCTATGAAGGCGTCACGCTGGATCAGCTCAAGGCCTTCCGCCAGTGGGGATCGGCGACTCCAGGCCATCCCGAATATGGCCACACGCCCGGCGTGGAGACGACGACCGGCCCGCTCGGGCAGGGCATCGCGACCGCCGTCGGCATGGCGCTCGCCGAGCGATTGATGAATGCGCGGTTCGGCGACGAACTCGTCGACCACTTCACCTATGTCATCGCCGGCGATGGCTGCCTGATGGAAGGCATCAGCCACGAGGCGATCTCGCTCGCCGGGCATTTGCGGTTGAACCGGCTGATCGTGCTGTTCGACGACAACCGGATCTCGATCGATGGCGCGACGTCACTGTCCTGTTCCGACCATCAGCTCGCGCGTTTCAGGGCCTCCGGCTGGTCGGCCTGCCGGATCGACGGCCATGATCCGCAAGCGGTTGCGAGGGCGATCGATGAAGCCAGGAAGAGTGACCTGCCGTCGCTGATCGCCTGCCAGACAGTGATCGGCTTCGGCGCGCCGAACCGGGAAGGCAGCGAGAAGGTTCACGGTGCACCGCTCGGATCGGACGAGGTCGCCAAAACGCGGGCAGCGCTCGATTGGCGCTACCAGCCATTTGAAGTTCCGCCAGCCGTGCTTGCCGAATGGCGCGAGATCGGCGCACGCGGCCGGGCGGCGCGCCGCGCCTGGATCGAGCGTTCACGGAGCGCCTGCAACGGCGGCGGGAGGTCGCCGTTCCACGATGCGCTGAACAAAAAGCTGCCCGGCGCCTATACCGAGGCGATGGCGAAGCTGAAGGAGCGTTTCGCGGCCGAGCGTCCCAAGCTTGCGACACGGCAGGCGTCGCAGCAGGTGATCGATGTGATCGCCGAAGCGCTGCCGAACCTGCTCGGCGGCTCGGCCGACCTGACGCACTCCAATCTCACGCTGGCGAAATCACAGGTGCCAGTGCGGTCGGGCTGGCTGCACGGCAGCTATATCCATTATGGCGTCCGCGAGCATGCCATGGCGGCGGCGATGAACGGCATCGCGTTGCACGGCGGCTTCGTCCCCTACGGCGGAACATTCCTCGCGTTCGCCGACTATAGCCGCCCCGCGATCCGGCTCGCCGCGCTGATGGGCGTCCGCGTCATCCACGTCATGACGCACGATTCGATCGGGCTGGGCGAGGACGGTCCGACGCACCAGCCGGTCGAGCATCTCGCTGCGCTCCGTGCGATCCCCAATCTCCTGGTGTTTCGCCCCGCCGATCCGATCGAGACCGCGGAAGCCTGGGACTGCGCGCTGAAGGCCGAAACCTCGCCGTCGATCCTGTGCCTGTCGCGGCAGGCGCTGACCGCTTTTCGCGATGTTACTGATACCAACCACGTCGCGCTTGGCGCCTATGTGACGATCGAGCCGGATGGAGGCCGTGACGTCACGCTGATTGCAACCGGCTCAGAAGTCTCGATCGCGCTCGAAGCGGCCAAGCTGCTCGGAAGTGAGAATGTCCGTGCCGCCGTCGTTTCCGCCCCGTGCTTCGATCTGTTCCGGAAGCAGCCGCGCGACTACCAGGCCAAGGTGCTGGGCGATGCGCCACGTGTCGGCGTCGAGGCCGCGATCGAGGGCGATTGGGCGCGCTGGCTCGGCGATGATGGCGAGTTCGTCGGCATGAACGGTTTCGGCGCCTCCGCGCCCGCTGATGTGCTCTACCGCGAGTTCGGCATTACGCCGGCCGCCGTCGCGGCTGCGGCCAGGCGCGTGATCCAGCACGCAAGCGAAAGGAAATAAGCATGGCGCGTATAACCTTGAGGCAACTGCTGGATCATGCCGCCGAGCGCCGCTACGGCGTGCCCGCTTTCAACATCAACAATATGGAACAGGGCCTTGCGATCATGGAGGCGGCGTCTGCCTGCGATGCGCCCGTCATCATCCAGGCCTCACGCGGCGCGCGCGCCTATACGGGTGACATCATGCTGTCGAAGATGATCGATGCGCTCGAGGAGATGTATCCGGACGTGCCGCTGTGCCTGCATCTCGATCATGGCAACGAGGAATCCACCTGCGCCACCGCGATCCGCTATGGCTTCACATCGGTGATGATGGACGGCTCGCTGAAGGCCGATGCCAAGACGGCAGCCGATTATGACTACAACGTCAACATTACCCGCCGCGTCGTCGACATCGCGCATTGGGTCGGCGCCTCCGTCGAGGGCGAGCTCGGCGTGCTCGGCTCGCTCGAGCATGGCGGCGGTGAGCAGGAAGACGGCCATGGCGTCGAAGGCAAGGTCAGCCATGACCAGCTCCTCACCGATCCGGGCCAGGCGGTCGATTTCGTCCGCGCTACCAAGGTGGATGCGCTCGCGATCGCAATGGGCACCTCGCATGGTGCCTACAAGTTCACGCGGCGGCCCGACGGCGACATCCTCGCGATGCGCGTGGTGGAGGAGATACATCAGCGGCTACCGAATACGCATCTGGTGATGCACGGCTCGTCCTCGGTGCCGCAGCCATTGCAGGACATGTTCAACCAGTTCGGCGGCGAGATGCCGCAGACCTGGGGCGTGCCGGTCGAGGAGATCGTCCGCGGCATCAAGCACGGCGTCCGCAAGGTCAATATCGATACCGATTGCCGGCTCGCGATGGCCGCGGCCTTCCGCAAGGTCGCTACCCAATCGAAAAGCGAATTCGATCCGCGCAAGTTTTTGAAACCGGCGATGGAAGCCTTGCGCGACCTCTGCCGCGACCGCTTCGAGCAGTTCGGCACGGCGGGCAATGCCGCAAAGATCAAGGTGATTCCGCTGTCCGAGATGGCGAGGCGCTACCGCGCCGGCGCGCTCGATCCGCAAATTGGGGCGATGACCGAAGCAGCGTGAGGGGCACGCCGGAACAATTTCAGGAGGACCATATGAACATGCAGTCGATGACCCTGCGCGGCAAGGATCGCTACAAATCCGGCGTGATGGAATACAAGCGCATGGGCTATTGGGAGCCCGACTACCAGCCGAAGGACACCGACGTCATCGCGCTGTTCCGCGTCACCCCGCAGGACGGCGTCGATCCGACCGAAGCCTGCGCGGCGGTAGCAGGCGAATCCTCCACCGCGACCTGGACCGTGGTGTGGACCGATCGTCTGACGGCGGCGGAAAAATATCGCGCGAAATGCTATCGCGTCGATCCGGTGCCGGGTTCGCCAGGCAGCTATTTCGCCTACATCGCCTATGACCTCGATCTGTTCGAGCCGGGCTCGATCGCGAACCTCACTGCCTCGATCATCGGCAACGTCTTCGGCTTCAAGCCGCTGAAGGCGCTGCGGCTCGAGGACATGCGGCTTCCGGTTGCCTATGTGAAGACGTTCCAGGGCCCGGCGACCGGCATCGTGGTCGAGCGCGAGCGGCTCGACAAGTTCGGGCGTCCCTTGCTCGGCGCGACTGTGAAGCCGAAGCTCGGCCTCTCCGGCCGCAACTACGGCCGCGTCGTCTACGAGGCGCTGAAGGGTGGACTCGATTTCACCAAGGACGACGAAAACATCAACTCGCAGCCCTTCATGCACTGGCGCGAGCGCTTCCTCTACTGCATGGAGGCGGTCAACCGCGCGCAGGCCGCGACCGGCGAGATCAAGGGCACCTATCTCAACGTCACCGCGGCGACCATGGAGGACATGTACGAGCGCGCCGATTTCGCCCGCGAACTCGGCTCGACCATCGTCATGATCGATCTTGTGATCGGCTACACCGCGATCCAGTCGATGGCGAAATGGGCGCGCAAGAACGACATGATCCTGCATCTGCACCGCGCCGGCCATTCCACCTACACCCGGCAACGGTCGCATGGCGTCTCGTTCCGCGTCATCGCAAAATGGATGCGGCTCGCGGGCGTGGATCATATTCACGCCGGCACTGTGGTCGGCAAGCTCGAGGGCGATCCGAACACCACGCGCGGCTACTACGATATCTGCCGCGAAGACTTCAATCCGATGCAACTCGAGCACGGCGTGTTCTTCGACCAGAATTGGGCCAGCCTCAACAAGCTGATGCCGGTGGCGTCGGGCGGTATCCATGCCGGCCAGATGCATCAGCTGCTCGACCTCCTGGGCGAGGACGTCGTGCTGCAGTTCGGCGGCGGCACCATTGGTCACCCGCAGGGCATCCAGGCGGGTGCCACCGCCAACCGCGTCGCGCTGGAAGCGATGATCCTCGCCCGCAACGAGGGGCGCGACTACGTCCATGAAGGTCCAGAGATCCTGGCCAAGGCGGCGCAAAGCTGCAC
The DNA here is from genome assembly GCF_055456055.1 of Bradyrhizobium sp. LeoB3. NCBI lineage: Bacteria > Pseudomonadati > Pseudomonadota > Alphaproteobacteria > Hyphomicrobiales > Nitrobacteraceae > Bradyrhizobium > Bradyrhizobium sp. LeoB3. The sequence goes on along the minus strand of NZ_JBVBEF010000018.1, from coordinate 12,336 downwards.
GCCGCTGCGCGAGGCGCTCGAGGTCTGGAAGGACGTCACCTTCAACTATGAATCGACCGATGCGCCGGACTTCGTTCCGACGCCGAGCGTCGCGGTCTGAAAGGGGTACATCATGCGCATAACCCAGGGCTGCTTCTCCTTCCTGCCCGATCTCACCGACGAGCAGATCACCGCGCAGGTGCAGTACTGTCTCGACAAGGGTTGGGCTGTTAACATCGAGTTCACCGACGATCCGCATCCCCGCAACACCTATTGGGAGATGTGGGGCCTGCCGATGTTCGATCTGCGCGACGCCGCGGGTATCATGCGGGAGCTTGCCGAATGCCGGCGCGTGTATGGCGACCGCTATATCCGGATCTCCGGCTTCGATTCGAGCCACGGATGGGAGTCCGTGCGCATCTCCTTCATCGTCAACCGGCCCACGAACGAGCCCGGCTTCCGGCTCGACCGGCAGGAATCCGTCGGTCGCAACCTCCGCTATTCGACACACGCTTACGCGGCGGAACGCCCGGAGGGCGAGCGCTACGCAGACCGTTAACCGCGTCCGGTTCAAGCCAGGCGGGTGGCTCCCTCGGCCGACCTGGTCCGGATGCACTTCTCCGTCGTCGCCAGGTTGCGGCGACGGAGCTTTTCGACACGAGAGCAGGATGACGCAACCACAGCCACAGACCAACGAAGGCCCGCTGGAGGCCGTCGATCTCCGCCGCGAATTCGCCGATCTTGGCATCGGCGCCGTGCTCGACCAGCTCGATTCCGAGCTGATCGGCCTTAGGCCAGTGAAGACGCGCATCCGCGAGATCGCAGCGCTGCTGCTGGTGGAGCGCATCAGGCAGAAGATGGCGCTCGCCACCACCTTTCCGACCCTGCATATGTCCTTCACCGGCAATCCCGGCACCGGCAAGACTACGGTAGCAATGCGGATGGCCAGCATCCTGCACCGGCTCGGCTTCGTGCGCCGCGGCCACGTCATCAGCGTCACCCGCGACGACCTGGTCGGGCAATATATCGGCCACACCGCACCAAAGACGAAGGAGATCTTGAAGAAGGCGATGGGCGGCGTGCTGTTCATTGACGAGGCCTACTACCTCTATCGCCCCGACAATGAGCGCGACTACGGCCAGGAGGCGATCGAGATCCTGTTGCAGATCATGGAGCAACAGCGCGAGGATCTGGTCGTGATCCTCGCCGGCTATGGCGACCGCATGGAGAAATTCTTCCAGAGCAATCCGGGTTTTCGTTCCCGCATCGCCCATCACATCGACTTCCCCGATTATTCCGACCCCGAGCTGTTCGCGATCGCCGAATTGATGCTGCAGCAGCAGAACTACCACTTCTCAGCGGCGGCACGCGATGCCTTCATCCGCTACATCGCCGTGCGCAAGACCCAGCCGCTGTTCTCCAACGCGCGCTCGATCCGCAATGCGCTGGATCGTATCCGGCTGCGCCAGGCCAACCGCATCGTTTCCCGGCTGGACCGGGTGCTCACGGCCGACGACGTGATGTCGATCGAGGCCGGCGATGTGCTGGCGAGCCGGGTCTTTTCGAAAGGCGCGACGGACAAGGAGACATGAGCGAGACGCTGACAGCCGTGCGGGCGGCGGCCTTCGGAGACCTCCTTGCCCGCGCCCACGCACTGATCTTTGACGTCGACGGCACAATGGCCGAGACCGAGGAGGTGCACCGCCGCGCCTTCAACGAGGCGTTCTCGCGCGCAGGCCTCAACTGGTACTGGGACCAAGCCACCTACGGACAGTTGCTGCGCGTCGCCGGGGGCAAGGAGCGCATCCGTGCGTTTTCCATGCGCAAGCGAACCATGCCGCTGCTGTCGACGCGCGAGATCGCGGAGCTGCACCAGATCAAGACTGCGCGTTATGCCGAACTGATCGCAACGGGCGGCTGCCCGCTGCGGCCTGGTGTGGAAGCCTTGCTCCGGAAGGCCCGATGGCGCAGCCAGCGCCTGGCGATCGCGACGACGACCTCGCATGCCAATATCGATGCGCTGCTGTCGGTGGCGCTGGGCGAGGATTGGGCCGAGTGGTTCGAGGCGATCGTCGCGGGCGACGATGTGCCCGAGAAGAAGCCGGCACCCGACGTCTATCTCATGATGCTGGCGCGACTGTCGCTCCCTGCTTCCCGCTGCATAGCCATCGAGGACTCGCGCAACGGATTGATCGCGGCCTCGCGCGCCGGCATTCCCGTGCTGTTCACCCGCAGCGCCTACTTCCGCGACGATGATTGCTCGGAAGCGCTGCTCGCCGTCGATGAACTCACCGAGATCGCCGGCTGACGCTGCCGCGTGCCAGCTGGAGCGCCGTAGCCCGGGTGGAGCGCCGTAACCCGGGGCCGCTCACAAAGTTGATGCAGATGTCCCGGGTTGCGCTTCGCTCCACCCGGGCCACGGCCCTTGACTATCAGCATTCAGTTATATAATAATACAGTTATATAATGGACACTCGATATGCCAAACCTCGACGCCGCCTTTTCAGCGCTCGCCGACCCGACCCGCCGGGCTATCCTGGCTCGCCTTGCGCTGGGCGAAGCGACCGTCATGGAGCTGGTCGAGCCGTTCGAGCTGACGCAGCCCGCCATCTCCCGCCATCTCAAGGTGCTGGAAAGCGCCGGCCTGATCATTCGCCGCGTTGAAGGCACCAAGCGACCGTGCCGGCTCGCGCCGACCGCCGTGGCCGAGATCGACCAGTGGCTTTCGATGCTACGGCAAGCCCTGAACGCGAATTACGACCGGCTCGACCAGGTTCTGGCCGATATGAAAACCGAGAAGTGAAAGGCTTCCCATGACCAGACTGACGCTGAAGACCGAAGGCGATCGATATGTCATCGTCACCCGCCGCTTCGCCGCGCCGCCAGAAGCCGTCTATCGCGCCCATACCGAGCCGGAACTCTTGCAGAAATGGCTGCTCGGTCCGCCGGGCTGGACCATGCCGGTCTGCATCAGCGAAGCCCGTCCTGGCGGCAAGATCCGCTACGAGTGGAGCAATGGCAAAGGCGGCGGGTTCTATCTGACCGGCGAATATCTGGAGCTCGCGCCGTTCAGCCGCATCGTCCACGTCGAGCGCATGCATCTGCCGGACCCGACGCCGGACAATCACGTCGAGACCATTTTCGCGCCCGACGGCAGCGGCACCTTGATGACGATGCGAATGACGCTGCCGGATGCAGCGACGCGGGAGGCGATGCTGGCGACCGGCATGGAGCACGGAATGGAAGACAGCTACGCCCGGCTCGATGCGCTTGCGTAGCCGGTCTTACGGGATGAGACGCTCGTCGCGTAAACGCGCGAACAGATCGAAGAAGCTATCATCGGTTGTTTGGTAATCGAGAAAGCCGAGCTTGCGGCTCTTGCTCATATCGGTAACGACCTCGATCGGGCGACCGAGGTCGGCGTCGGTATGCCAGGCCGAGGTGAGCACGCCGAGATCGGACTCGGCCAGCCGATATTTTCTGGCGATGTCGGACCAGATCGGGCCCGCATCGGCCAATTGTCGCTCCAGCGGAATTCCTTCGCCCTGAAATGGCGCCGGCTTTAGTCCAAACCAGTCGGCCAGCCGCTGCCACATCCAGCTCCAGCGAAACACGTCGCCATTGACGACATTGAACGCCTGATTGCGGGCGGCCGGCGTTGTCGCCGCCCATTCCAGATGGCGTGCGAGCAGCCGCGCATCCGTCATATCGGTAAGACCATTCCACTGCGTCGCGGAGCCCGGAAACAGGAACGGACGTCCGGTCTCGCGGCAGATGGTGGCGTAGACCGCGAGCGTCACGCCCATGTTCATCGCGTTGCCCACGGCATAGCCGATGATGGTGTGCGGCCGATGGATGCTCCAGCCAAAGCCGTCGCGACCAGCCGCCGCGAACACTTCGTCTTCCTGGGCGTAGTAGAAATTCTCGATCTCGAGCCGGGGCTGGTCTTCCCGAAACGGCGTGGCGGGCAGCTTGCCCTTGCCGTAATTTTCGAACGGACCAAGATAGTGCTTCAGCCCGGTCACCAGCGCGACATGCCTGACCGAGCCTGCAGGCGACAACGCCTCGAGCAGGTTGCGCACCATCGCAGAATTGACCCTGATATTCTCGGCCTCGGTGTTCTGGCGCAACCACGTGCAGATGAACACGTCCGTCGGTCTCAGATCATGTAGCGCCTTGCGAACCGATGCGGGGTCCAGCAGGTCCGCCGCCACCGGCTGCGCGCCGATGTTGGCTGGTGGCCGGCGCGCCAGCGCGTAGACCTGCCACTCCTGCTGACGCAGGTGCCGGACCAGATTATTGCCGACGATACCGCTTGCGCCCACGACCAGCGCTGAACCCGCCATGTTCCAACCTCCAGTGATATCGGTGGGAGATAGGATTGGTCGACGCATCAACCAGGGCAGCCGCGCCGGGAATAACTCTTTCGTGAGCGAGCCTCGCCTCGACTACTCCATCACCGCCGCATGGTCCGAGGATGCCTGCGACTGCGACCGCAGCGCCGCCTTGGTCGAACCGATCATGATCGCAAGCGGGATCGAGGCCAGGATGAACACCATCACGAGCTGGTAGTCGTGGGCGAACGCGATGATCTGCGCCTGCACCGCGACGATCTTATCCGCCATCGCGCGGCCGGTGTCGGTGTTGAGATTGATCATGCCACTGACATTGGGCATCTGCAGCGCATGGTTGAAGGGGGTGATGTGCTCGGACAGCGTCGCGTAGATGCGCCGCGAGCCTTCCGTGAGCTGCGCGATCACGATGGAGATGCCGATCGAGCTGGCGACGTTGCGCAGCAGCGTCAGCATCGAGGTGCCATCAGTGCGCAGGTGATTGGGCAAGCTCAGGAACGCCACGGTCGAGAGCGGTACGAACACCAGTCCGAAGCCGAAACCCTGGACGATGCTCACGACCACGATCTCGGTCGCGCTGGTCTGGTCGGTCCAGCCGGTCATCACGAACAGCGACGCGGCGGTCAGTGCCAGGCCGGAGATGATCAGCGTGCGCGCCTCGATGAAGCGCATCATGCGTCCGACCAGCATCATCGCGACGAAGGTGCCGCAGCCGCGGCTCGCCAGCAGCACACCGGCGGTGATGATGGGATAGCCGATCACGTTCTGCAGGTAAGGCGAGGACAGCGCCATGGTCGAGTAGAGCACAAGCCCCATCACGGTCATGAACACGCAGCCGCCGACGAAATTCCTGTCCTTGAACAGCTCGAACCGGATGAACGGCTTCGACGTCGTGAACGAATGGGCGAAGAAGTAATAGAAACCGATGCCGCTGATGATGAACTCGGCGATGATCTCGTTGGATTCGAGCCAGCCGAGCTGCTCGCCGCGGTCGAGCGCAAGCTGCAGCGAGCCGATCGCGACCGCGAGCGCGCCGAAGCCGAACCAGTCGAAGCGCAGTTCCAGGTTCTGCTTGGTCTCGTCCATGAAGATGATGAGGCCGAGCACGGTGATGGCCCCGAAGGGCAGGTTGACGAAGAACACCCAGTGCCAGGAATAGGTCTCGGTCAGCCAGGCGCCGAGCGAGGGTCCCATGATCGGGCCCATCATCACGCCCATGCCCCAGATCGACATCGCCTTGGCGCGTTCGTGCAGCGCGTAGGAGTCGAGCATCACGGCTTGCGACAGCGGCACCAGCGCTGCGCCGAACACGCCCTGCAGCAGGCGGAACAGCACCATCTGGCTGATGTCCTGCGCCAGGCCGCACAGCACGGAAGCCACGGTGAAGCCGGCGGAGCAGATGATGAAGATGCGCTTTCGGCCGAACCGGTTGGCGATCCAGCCGACCGGCGCGGTCATGATCGCGGCCGCCACGATGTAGGACGTGAGCACCCAGTTGATCTGGTCCTGCGATGCCGACAGCGTGCCCTGCATATAGGGCAGCGCGACATTGGCGATGGTGGTGTCCAGCGCCTGCATGACGGTCGCTGTCATCGCGCAGACCGTCACCATGTTCCGGCGCAGGCCGGGCACCATGCTGGGCGAGGGGGCCGCCGTCGACATCTGTTCTATCGCCTGGTGCTGGTTGGTTGAATCGGTCGGGCCGCGGGCACCACCTCTCCCCGCCGGGGAGAGGTCGCGCCGAAGGCGCGGGTGAGGGGGATCAGGTCCCACGAGAGAGCGCAACCCCTCACCCGGATCGCATCTTGCGATGCGATCCGACCTCTCCCGATAGGAGAGGTGGCGAGTTCCGATGCCGCACCAACTCGACCTGATTTCATTAGACCTAGTCCTGCTCGTGGGTCGCTGCGGCCGAGGACAGGCCGAGCAGGCCGGACAGCGTGCGGCGATGGTTGGTGTCGATGGTGGCGTAGACGCTCATGCCCGCCTTCAATTTGCGCACCATCTTGTCGTTCTTATCGAAATAGATCCTGACCGGCACGCGCTGCACCACCTTGACGAAGTTGCCGGTCGCGTTCTGCGGCGGCAGGATCGCGAATTGCGCGCCGGTGCCGGGCGAGAGCGAGCCGACCGTGCCCTTGAACAAATGGTTCGGGAACGCGTCGACCTCGAGGTCGACCGGCTGGCCGATCGCGACATAGGTGAAGTCGGATTCCTTCGGGTTGGCGTCGACCCAGGGGTTCGCCACGTCGATGATGGAGAACACCGGCGTGCCGGCGGCGATGAAGCGGCCGAGCTGGATCTGCTCGACCTGGGTGGCGGTGCCCGCCATCGGCGCGCGCATCACGGTGTGGTCGAGGTTGCGCTGGGCCTCATCGAGCTTGGCCTTCGCCTGCGCATAAGGCGGGAATTGCTCCAGCGGCAGGTCGGGATTGCCGAGCAGTTGCGCCTTGGAGCTGGAGATCTGCTGCTTGATGAACTCGGCCTGCGCGCTCGCCGTCACCAGCGACGTCGCGGCATTGTCGAGGTCGAGCTGCGAACCGAAATTGCTCTTCACCAGCGACTGCTTGCGGTCGACGTCCCGCTGCTTCAGGTCGACCCCCCGTTGTGCCAGATCGAGCATCTGGCCGTAGATTTTGATATTGGCGACCAAATTGTCATAGTTCGTGCGTGCCTGATCGAGCGCCCCCTTGGCCTGGTCCACCGCAAGGCGGAACGGCACCGGGTCGATCTCGAACAGCACGTCGCCTTGCTTGACCTGCTGGCCTTCCTTGACCACGACCTTCTCGATCTTGCCGGAGATGTCGGGCGTGATCAGCACCTTCTGTGCGCCGACATAGGCGTCGTCGGTCGACACGTAGCGGCCGCCGTTGAGATAGAAGACGACGCCGCCGACCAGCACCACCAGCGGCAACACGACGAGGAGGAGGAATCGGCGATAGCGCCGCAAGCCCGCCATCAGGCCGCGCGGCTGATCGGTCTTCGCTGGAGCCGAGGCCGGATTGTCCCTCTGCTCGGGCGCGAGTTTCAGTACGGGATCAGCCATAGCGCTGCTCTTTTCTGGGAGATTCGCCGGCCGGGGTCTGGATGGCATTGCGGACGTTTTCCTTGATAGATTCGAGTTGGGCGAGCAGACGGTGGGCATCGGCGGGGCTGATGCCTTCCAGCGCGGTTGCAGTGAGTTCGGAGCGAAGGCCGGCGAGCTTGGCGAGCAGCGGGCGCGCCGCCTTGCGCAGATAGAGGCGATTGACTCTGCGGTCATTCTCGTCGCCGCGGCGCTCGATCCAGCCATTGTCGCAGAGCTTGTCGATCAGCCGGGTCAGCGTGATCGGTTGCATCTCGAGCAACTCGGCAAGCTCGGTCTGCTTCATTCCCTCGCTGCGCTCGACCTTGGTCAGCACCGCCCACTGCGCGCGGGTAATTCCGTAGCGCGCGGCCTCCTTGTCCGCGTAGACGCGGATCAGGCGAAACAATTCACCGAGCGTGAACATGAAGTTCGCGTCGACGGACCCCGGCATAATCTACCCTCCATAAGCTTTGGCTATAATAAGCTAGCTTATGATTTCCGCATGTCCGGTTAACGGAAGGCAGCTCCGCTTCCAGAACATGGCTGGGAACGGGGCGAGCCCCGGGGCTTTGGGATCGCCGGTCAGGCTGCTAAAATGGTGCATATGACGTTGGCAAAACCCACATTTCCCGCACCTGACCACGATCACGGCCGCTGCACTGCGGAAGGGATCGCGCATGCCGAGGAGGTCTGCGCGCGGCGGGCGCAGAAGTTCACGCCGATCCGCCGTCAGGTGCTCGGGGCGCTATTGTCCAGCCACCGGCCGCTGGGCGCCTATGAGGTGATTGACGAGCTCGCCAAGTCGATGCCGCGCCCGGCGCCGATCACCGTCTACCGCGCGCTCGATTTCCTGATGGAGAACGGCCTCGTCCACCGCATCGAAAGCCGGAACGCGTTTCTGGCCTGCGCGCATGATCACGACGAGACTTCGATGGTGGCATTCCTGATCTGCGATCGCTGCGGCGCGGTCGGCGAAATTCCGGCGGCGCCGGTGGCACAGAGCCTGAAGGCCGCGGCGCGCGCCGCGGGCTTTGCGCCGAAGCTGTCAGTGGTCGAGATCGCCGGCACTTGCGCGCATTGCCAGAAAGAAACCAGGGCCGTTGTCTGATTGAATTTGAGCATGATCCGGAAAAGTGGAAACCGGTTTTCCCTCGCGACAAACGCGAAGCGTTTGCGCGGAGATCATGCTCAGAGAAAGAGATGAGATCACGATCCGATCCGATCGGATCATGCAACCCGGAAGTCCCCTGCTCCGGATTCCAAACGATAACACGGCGCCAAGCCGGAAACCGAGGCAACATGTCAACGCAAACCATCTCCAGCGTGGCCGCAACCGGGCGCGCGCTCACCCCGGGCGCGGTCGCGATCATGCTGATGCTGTGCGTGAGCTGGGGATTCAACCAGATCGCGGTCAAGCTCGCGCTGCCCGACATTCCGCCGATGCTGCAGGCGATGTTCCGCTCCGCCGGCGCGTTGCCGGTGATGCTGATCGTGGGCTGGCTGCGCGGCGTCAAATTCTTCGAGCGCGACGGCACGCTTCTGGCCGGCCTGGCCGCGGGCTTGATGTTCGGCATCGAGTTCGTGCTGATCTTCAGCGGCCTGGTGTTCACCTCGGCCTCGCGCGCGTCGGTCTTCCTCTATACGGCGCCGTTCTTCGTCGCATTCGGCTCCCATCAGTTCCTCGGCGAGCGGCTCTCCGCCTTGCAATGGAGCGGGCTCGCCTTGAGCTTTGCCGGCGTCGCGCTTGCGATCGGCGTGCCGCAGCCGGATGTCGACGCCAAGGTCTTGCTGGGCGATCTGATGGTGGTCGGCGGCGGCGCGCTTTGGGCGGCCACCACGCTGGTCGCCAAGGGGACAGCGCTGCGCAAGGCCGCGCCGGAAAAGGCGCTCGGCTATCAGGTCGCCCTGTCGATTCCGATCCTGGGTATCGCCTCGTGGCTTGCGGGCGAAACCATCACCCATTTTCCCAGCCCGCTGTCGCTCGCCTTGATGGCGTATCAGGCGATCTGGGTGGTGGGTTGCACCTTCGTGATCTGGTTTGCGATGGTGAAGATGTATTCCGCCAGCAAGCTGTCGGCCTTCACTTTCATCACGCCGCTGTTCGGCGTCGTCGCTGCCTATATCATCATGCATGACACGCTGACGCCGGTATTCGGCGTCGCGGCGCTGTTGGTGATCATCGGCCTCTATCTCGTGAACAAGCCGGATCCGAAGGTGACGCCGGATCCCAATGTGCCGGCGTAATGTCGTCGTCCCGGGCTTGACCCGGGACCCATAACCACAGGTCTTTGTGATATGCTCCGCAGCAACTACTTGCTCACGCTACGACACGCGCCTGTGGTTATGGGTCCTGGCCTTCGCCAGGACGACGAAAGATGCGCGCCTATCCCCGTTCGATCGGCAGGGTCTCGTCCTTGGCCCATTCGCCCATCGAGGCATCATAGAGAGTCAGGTTGTCGTAGCCGAGCCGATGGAGCTGGAATAAATCGACCGTGGCGGAAATGCCGCCGCCGCAATAGGCGATCACGCGCTTGTCCTTGCTGATGCCTTGGCTTGCGAATTTCGCTTCCGCGTCCGCGCGCGCGATGAACGTCTTCGCCGTGGGATCGAGCAACGTCGCCGCCGGCACATTGACGCTGCCGGGAATGCGTCCCGGCCGGCCGTAGCGGCTGGGTTCGAGGCCTGCGTGGAATTGTGGACCCAGCGCATTGACGGTGACGGTGCCTTGGTCCCCTCGTGCGGCGAGCACGTCGTCCTTGCCGACGAAGAAACCCGCTCGCGGTTTCGCGGTAAACGTCGCGGGCGGATAGCCCTTGGCGGGGCCGGTCTCGAGCGGGCGTCCTTCCGCTTTCCACTTGTCCAGGCCGCCGTCGAGCACGGAGGCGCCGTCGAAGCCCAGCGATTTCAGCATCCACCAGAAGCGCGTCGCCCACATCGGCGTGCCGATCGAATACAGCACCACCCGGCTGTCGGGACCGATCCCGTGGCGGCCGAAGGCGGTTTCGAGTTGCGCGACGAGGGGCATCATGAAGCGCAGTTCCGTGTTCGGAGCGGAGAATTCGCCCTGCAAGTCGAGAAAATCGGCGCCGGCGATATGGCCGGCCTCGAAGGTTTCTTTCCCCGGCACCGCAATATAGGGAACGCCGCTGCCTTCCGGCGCCGGCTCCAGATAGGTCGTACAGTCGAAGAGGCGAAGATCCGGCTGATGCAGGATATCGGCAAGTTCCGCCGTGGTGATAAGCTCATCCCTCGCCATCTGCACCTCCCGCGGGTTGTATTTGCTTCAAGGTATGGCGCGCGGCAGGGGATGAAAAGCCGTCCTCGCGTGTTCGCGGGCCCTTTAATCCCCCGAATCCTCCCCCGATATACCGGTCAGCCCATCGGACGGCCGCCGGTCTTGCGTTCGATCCCGCTTTCAGGCGCAAGCTGTTGAATCTCCGTTAGAAAATATGTGATCCAATAAACCGCCAGCCCGCCTTCGTGCCCCCCTTGGTGAATGTCACCAAAACCTGATATTCGAGACGCCATGAACAAGCCCGAAATTCTCAGCGACGTCGCCGGCCCAGCGCCCCGGCATCAGACAACCCAGGTCATGGTCGGCCATGTCGCCGTCGGCGGGGGCGCCCCGATCGTCGTGCAGTCGATGACCAACACCGACACCGCCGATGTTGATGGCACCATCGCCCAGGTCGCAGCACTTTCGCGCGCCGGCTCGGAAATGGTCCGCATCACGGTCGACCGCGAGGAAGCCGCTGCCGCCGTCCCGCATATCCGCGATGGCCTGCGAAAGCGCGGCATCGACACGCCCCTGATCGGTGATTTCCACTATATCGGCCACAAGCTGCTCGCCGAATATCCGGCCTGCGCCGAGGCGCTCGACAAATACCGCATCAATCCCGGCAATGTCGGCTTCAAGAACAAGCGCGACTCGCAATTCGCCGACATCATCGAGATCGCTAACAAGAACAACAAGCCGGTGCGCATCGGTGCGAACTGGGGTTCGCTCGACCAGGAACTCTTGACCAAGCTGATGGACGAGAACACGGCCTCGCCGAACCCGCGCGATGCCCGCGCGGTGACGCGCGAAGCCATGGTGCAGTCGGCGCTATTGTCAGCGGCCCGCGCGCAAGAGCTCGGCATGCCCAAGAACCGCATCATCCTGTCGGCCAAGGTCTCGGCCGTGCAGGATCTGATCGCGGTCTATCAGGATCTGGCGCGCCGCTCGGATTACGCGATCCATCTCGGCCTCACCGAGGCCGGCATGGGATCGAAGGGCATCGTCGCATCCTCGGCAGCCCTCGGCATCCTCTTGCAGGACGGCATCGGCGACACCATCCGGATCTCATTGACGCCCGAGCCCGGCGGCGACCGCACGCTGGAAGTCCAGGTCGCGCAGGAACTGTTGCAGACGATGGGTTTCCGCACCTTCGTGCCGCTGGTCGCGGCCTGCCCGGGTTGTGGCCGCACCACTTCGACCACCTTCCAGGAATTGGCGCGCTCGATCCAGGATTTCATCCGCGACGAGATGCCGGCCTGGAAGACGAAATATCCCGGCGTCGAGCAGCTCAACGTCGCTGTCATGGGCTGCATCGTCAACGGTCCCGGCGAATCCAAGCACGCCAATATCGGCATCTCGCTTCCAGGCACCGGCGAAGCGCCGGCCGCGCCTGTCTTCGTCGACGGCAAGAAGTTCCGCACCCTGCGCGGCCCCGCGATCGCCGCCGACTTCAAGGCGCTGGTCATCGACTACATCGACCAGCGCTACGGCCAGGGCAGCAGCGTGCCCGCGAGCACGGTGACCGCGGCGGAGTAACGGTTCTCTCCGCCGACCACCCGCTTCTCCGCTGTCGTCCCCGCTTTCGCGCTAGGGCATGCACAGATGTGGTGCGGTGCGGCGGATTGACTCGGGGCGGGTGTGAGGGATTCCAGAATCGGGAA
>NZ_JBVBEF010000017.1:0-113400 GCF_055456055.1 Bradyrhizobium sp. LeoB3 | reverse complement strand
TCTCTGCTGTTTGAAATTTGAATCGTGATCTCTCCTCTCGTCGTCCCGGGCTTGACCCGGGACCCATAACCACAGGCTTTGGTGATGTGCTCCGCTGCAACCACTTGCTCGCGCTACAACAGCTCCCTGTGGTTATGGGTCCCCGCCTTCGCGGGGACGACGCCGGTGCGAGGAGAATCGTAGGATGGGTAGAGCGCAGCGAAACCCATCATCTCGCGGCTTGCTCCATCTTGCGGCACGATCACCGCAGCACGATCCACGCCGGCGCGTGGTCGCTTGCCCCTTCCTCGCCTCTGATGTCGCGGTCGACGCCGGCTTTCGTCAGACGCGGCGCCAGCACAGGACTGAGCAGCAGATGATCGAGTCTCAGCCCCGCATCGCGCGGCCAGCGGTTGCGCTTGTAGTCCCAGAAGGTGAACATCGGCTTTGCCGGATGCAGCGTGCGGATCGCGTCGCACCAGCCCTGATCGACCAGCGCCTTGAAGGCGGCGCGGCTCTTCGGCTGGATCAGTGCGTCCTTGTCCCAGGAGCGCGTCGGATAGATGTCGAGCTCGGTCGGCGCGACGTTGTAGTCGCCGGCGAGCACGACCGGGACATCCTCTTTGAGAAGCTTCGCGGCATGCGCGCGCAATCGCCTGAACCAGGCAAGCTTGTAGTCGAATTTCGGCCCGGGCTGCGGATTGCCGTTCGGCAGATAGAGGCTGGTGACGACGACGCCCTTGATGGCGGCCTCGATATAGCGCGCCTCGTGATCGGTTCGATCGCCGGGCAGGGCGGTGCGGATCAACACCGGCTCGGCTTTTCGCGCGAGGATCGCAACGCCGTTCCAGGTCTTCTGCCCGCACCACACCGCGCCATAGCCGGCCTTCTCGATTGCGGCAGTCGGAAACTCGCTATCGCTTGCCTTCAGTTCCTGCAGGCTGACGACGTCGGGTTTTGCCGCGCGCAGCCAGTGCAAGAGGTTCGGCAGGCGGCGGTTGATGTTATTGATGTTGAAGGTCGCGATCTTCATGCGTCGAGACGACCGCGATCCATCCCGACCCGATCAGGTCGGCGCGTTGCCGGAGTCGGCGGGCGGGGGCGGCGGCTCCTCCGCGGGATTGCCGCCCTTGTAGATGCGCGCATAACGCGGTCCGAGGCTGGTCAGCACCTCATAGCCGATGGTGCCGAAATGATGCGCTGTTTCGTCGACCGTGATGCCTTCGCCGATCAGCGTGACCATGTGGCCGCGCCGCACGGCATTCTTGTCGAGTTCGGTGATGTCGACGGCGATCAGGTCCATCGAGATGCGGCCGGCGATCGGACAGCGCTTGCCGGCGACCACAACGTCGGCGCCGCGGGTGCCGTCGTTCGAGCTCGCGGCGCGGAAATAGCCGTCGGCATAGCCGACCGAGATGACCGCCAGTCGCGTCGGCCGCCGCGCGGTCCAGGTGCCGCCATAGCCGACGGTCTCGCCGCGATCGATGTGGCGGATCTGCACGATGCGGGCCTTGAGATCGACCACCGGCCGCATCGGGTTGTCGGCCTCGGGCGTCGGGTTGACGCCGTAGAGCGCCGCTCCGGGCCGCACCAGATCGAACTGGAATTGGGGGCTGAGGAAAATGCCGGAGGAATTCGCAAGCGACGCCGGCACGCCGGTGAACAGGCTCGCGATCTCGCGGAAGGCCGCAAGCTGCCTCGCATTGATCGGGTTGTTGAGCTGCTCGGCGGCGACGAGGTGGCTCATCACCAGCGTGATGCCGTGATCGCCGGCATTGATGCGCGGGATGATGCCCTGCGCCTCGTTGATTGTGAACCCGAGCCGGTTCATGCCGGTGTCGATGTGAATAGCGGCGCCGCCCGACCAGCCGGAGCGACGGCAGAACACGTCCCATTCGGCGAGTTCGTTGAGGTCGCCAATCACGGGCTGGCAGTCGAACTTGGCGTAGCTGTCGCCGGTGTTCTGGAAGAAGCCGCCGAGCGCATAGATGGTGGCGGACGGCACCGCCTCGCGCACGGCGCGCGCCTCTTCGATATTGGCGACGAAGAACGTCTTGCAGCCGGCGCCAGCCAATGCCCGCGAAACCTGCGCAGCGCCGCAGCCATAGCCGTCGGCCTTCACGACGGCGCCGCATTCGGCTGGAACCGCTGCTTTCTCGAGCCTGCGCCAGTTGGCGATGATGGCGCCGAGATCGACGGTCAGGACGCCGGTGGCGGTCGGAGGCACCGCGAGCTGGTTTGCGTCGGACGCAAGTTGCGCGCCCTGCGGGATCGATTTCGGATCGGAAGCGACGTTCATGGCGCCGTTTTACGCGGGCGGCAGCAATGGTTCAACCGCGCATCAATAAGAAGGCCGGTCCGGCACATGACCGTCATGGGCGAGGTCGCCGAACCGCGTCACGCTGGCTTCGAAGTGCAGCTCGACCGTGCCGGTCGGGCCGTGGCGCTGCTTGCCGATGATGACTTCGGCCTTGCCATGCGCGAGGCCCATGTCGGTCTGCCACTTCTCGTGTTCCGGTGTGCCCGGGCGAGGCTCTTTCATGGCGAGGTAATATTCCTCGCGGTAGACGAACATCACCACGTCGGCGTCCTGCTCGATCGAACCGGATTCACGCAAGTCGGCGAGTTGCGGACGCTTGTCGTCGCGGTTCTCCACCTGGCGCGACAGCTGCGACAGCGCGATGATGGGAACATTCAATTCCTTGGCCAGCGCCTTCAGGTTGGTCGTGATCTCCGTGATTTCCTGGACGCGGTTGTCGTTGCCGCGCTTGCCCGATCCCGACAGCAGCTGGATGTAGTCGATGACGATGAGGTCGAGGCCCTTCTGCCGCTTCAGCCGCCGCGCCCGCGCGGTCAGCTGGGAGATCGACAGGCCGCCGGTTTCGTCGACATAGAAGGGCAGGGACTGCAGCTCGATCGAGCATTCGCGGATCTTCTCGAAATCCATCTCGGTGATACCGCCGCGGCGGATGTGGCTCGATGGGATTCCGGTGCGCTCGGCGAGAATACGGGTGGCGAGCTGCTCGCCCGACATTTCGCAGGAGAAGAAGCCGACCGCGCCGCCGTGGATTGCCTTGATGCTGCCGTCAGCCTGCACCTCGCCCTCATAGGCCCTGGCGATGTTGTAGGCGATGTTGGTCGCGAGCGAGGTCTTGCCCATGCCGGGCCGGCCGGCGAGGATGATGAGGTCCGACGGCTGCAGGCCGCCCATCCTGGTGTCGAGATCGCGCAGGCCGGTGGAGATGCCGGACAGCTTGCCGTCGCGCTGGAACGCTTTCGCGGCCATGTCGACCGCAATCGTCAGCGCCTGGGCGAAGCGCTGGAAGCCGCCGTCATAGCGGCCGGTCTCGGCGAGTTCGTAAAGCTGCCGCTCGGCGTCCTCGATCTGGGCGCGCGGCGCGAAATCGACCGGCGCGTCGAATGCGACGTTGACCATGTCCTCGCCGATCCGGATCAGGTCGCGCCGCAGCGACAGGTCGTAGACGGTCCGGCCATAGTCCTGGGCGTTGATGATCGTGGTCGCCTCCGCGGCGAGGCGGGCAAGGTATTGGGCAACCGTCATGCCGCCGATGTCCGTATCCGCCGGCAGGAAGGTCTTCAGTGTCACCGGGGTGGCGACCTTGCCCATCCGGATCAGGCTACCGGCGGTCTCATAGATCGTCTGATGGAGCGGCTCGAAGAAGTGCTTCGGCTCGAGGAAATCCGAGACGCGGTAGAAGGCGTCGTTGTTGACCAGGATAGCGCCCAACAGCCCCTGTTCCGCTTCGATATTGTGCGGTGCGCTGCGATAGGCCGGTGCTCCCGGCTCGGGCGCGAGCTTCAGGACCTTCGAATCAGTTGCCATGGACGGAATTATTCTTCGAATTTCGCCGTTATTGGGATTCCCGGAGCAGGGGCGGCGATAAAGCGCTACCGCTGTCCGAAGCGGAAGTGCCCATGCGCCTTATTCACGATTCACACAAGCGAAGTGTGAATCACGTAGCAGCGGTGCACGATGCTTGACGGATTTCGGGAGCGGGCGGCGAGTCGTGGGGAATGTTTTTGGGCAGGCTGAACCTAATTCCGCCTGGACGAACCAACATCCAAGGGAACGGCGCGTGACCGGCCTGCTATCTCAGGTGAGGATGAGATAGGCGAACGCAACCAAAGCGGCGACGATGCCCGCAGCGATCAGGGCGTAGTCGGTTTTCAGGTCGCGCGGCGGATCGAACAAGGATCTGTACGTCTCGTGGGACATGGCGGAGGTCTAGCCCAAACCGCCCGTCCACCTTTGTGAACCAGTTCACATGGGAATGATTTTTGTTGCGGCAGAGCAGGCGGGAACGGACCAGAGGGTTTCGGGTTAGTTACAGCGATGAGCCAGCGATTTCATATCCGGCAATCGGAACAGGGCGACCGGCGGTGGCTGTCGATGCTGATCGACGCCATGGAGCAGGCATCGCGCCCGGAAATCCGCAATGTTCCCTGCGACAAGCAGGTGCTCGCCGCCGTCGAAGCGCAACTCGCGCGCCCGGCCGTGGCCTATCCCTGTTACGGCTCGTCCTTCAGCTTCCGCAACTGAGCCTACTCGCCCGCCAGTTGCAGCCGCGGCCGCGCACGCTGCTCGATGCCGCGCAGCTTGGCCTCTTCCTGGCCGATATAGTCGCGGGTGATCGGCACGACGCCCTGCCGCTTGGTGAGCTGGAGCTGGAAGTTCATCATGTTCTGCTTGCGGAACGACATTTCCGAAGCCGCCAGATAGAACTCCCACATCCGCGCAAAGCGTTCATCGTAGAGGCGGACGGCCTCTTCGCGCCGCGCCATGAAGCGCTCACGCCATGCCTTCAAAGTCTCGGCATAGTGCAGGCGGAGGATCTCCATGTCGCAGACCAGAAGCCCGGCCTTCTCGATCGCGGGCATGACTTCGGAAAGTGCCGGGATGTAGCCGCCGGGGAAGATGTATTTCTCGATCCAGGGGCTGGTGACGTCAGGCCCCGTGGACCGGCCGATCGAGTGCAGCACCATCACGCCGTCGTCGGTCAGCAACTCGGCGCAGCGGCGGAAAAAGGTCTCGTAGAAGTCGACACCGACATGTTCGAACATGCCGACCGAGATGATGCGGTCGAACGGGCCGGGGATGTCGCGATAGTCCTCGAGCAGGAAGCGCGCCGATTGCGAGAGGTTCTTCTCCGACGCCCGGGTGTTCGAAACCTGGAGCTGCTCGGTGGAGAGCGTGACGCCGGTGACGTCGGCACCAGTCATCTCGGCGAGGTAGAGGCCAAGCCCACCCCAGCCGGAACCGATATCGAGCACGCGCTGGCCCGGCCGCACCAGGAGCTTGGCGGCGAGATGGCGCTTCTTGGCGAGCTGGGCGTCGTCCAGCGTCGCATCCGGGGTCTCGAAATAGGCGCAGCTATATTGCTTGTCGGCGTCGAGGAAGAGGGAATAAAGCCGGCCATCTAGGTCATAGTGGTGAGCGACATTGCGCCTCGACCGTCCCCGCGGATTGAATTGCCAGATGTGCCTGCCGAGATAGCGCAGGAGCCATTGCGGCTTGGCCCAGCGCGGTAGCATGTCCGGCTGATCCATCAGGATCGCAAGCGCATCCACAATCGAGCCATTCTCGACGACGAACGTGCCGTCCATGTAGGACTCACCGAGACTGAGCTCGGGATCGAGCAACACCCACCGCTCCGCGGCTTCCGTCCGGAACCGCACCGAGACCGGCTGTCCGGCGCCGTCGCCGCAGGTGAACCTCGCCCCGCTTGCGGTCGTGACCGAAAGCGCGCCGTGGCGAACGAACTGCCCCAAGAAATAACGCAACAAACGGTCCATGGAACCACCACAGAGTGACCGGCCGTTACCCTGACGCGCAGTGGAACAGATGGTTCCAATGTGAGTCAACATCACTGTAGGAGTGATCGGGGGGAAGCGCTATTGCGTTGTAGTCAAAGCGGATATTCCCGAATGTGACAATTAAGTGGATGCGTCACAACTGCGCTTCCATTCGCCCGATATTCGGCTAAAAGGAGCCGCCGCTACCGGATCGAGCAGGGCCGGAGGGGTTTCCACGATCAGGAGAATGGGGATGGCGGGCCGAGCGCTCATTTTCGCGGCGGTGATTCTTGTTGTCGCCGGCCTTGCGGCGAACTCGGCGCATGCCCAGCCGACCAATCTGGAGGCCGGCAAGAGCCCCTCGCAGATCTTTGCCGGCACTTGCAGCGCCTGTCACAAGTCGGCGCGCGGCCTGCTCAAGAGCGTCAGCGCGTCGGCACTCCCAGGGTTCCTGCGCCAGCACTACACCACGAGCAGCGACATGGCCTCGCTGCTGGCGTCCTATCTCGTTTCCAACGGCGCGAGCGATACGCGATATCAGGGCCGGCAGGAACAGACCAAGCACGGCAAGGATGCGAAGCAGCAGGAAGCCGCGCGCCCGGCCAGCCCTCCGGAACCGGAGCGGCCCAGCCGCAGGTTCTTGTTTCCGTGGAGTTCGTCCGAGCCCACACCCGACGCGCAGCAGGCCGCCAAGCCTGACGTTGACGGCCTCAATCCACAAGGCGAGGGAAGGCGGCATGGTCGCAACGCCAAGCGGCAGCAGCCGAGCGAGGCGGCGCCTGACGCGGCCAGCCCGGAGCAGGGGGCCGAGCCCAAGCCGGCTGCCAAACAAAAGCTGGGCAAGCGCGGCAAGCCCAGCGAGGAGCCTGCCAGACAGGCCGAGCCAGCCGTGGAAGACAAGCCTGGTTCGGAAAGCAAGCCGGATACGGCCAAGGTCGAGTCGAAGGAGAACAGCGGCAGCGGGTCGGCACCGTTGCGGTCCGATCCTGTTCCAGCGGTAACGCCAGCGTCTCCGGCACCCGCTGCAGCTCCGAGCGCTCCGGAACCATCCGTAAGCCCGCCTGCGGCTCCTGCAGCTTCGCAGTGACGGTGTTGGGCCGGAGCTGTTGCAGCAGCACGGCCTGTTCCACGGCGGTGTCACGGCGTTCCTCGTCGACAACGCAACGACGATCGCGGCCGCGACCACGCGTGGCCAGACGGCGCTCACCGCCGAATACAAATTGAACCTGCTCTCGCCGGCATCCGGCAATCGCCTGATCTGCCGCGCGCGGGTGATCAAGCCGGGACGGCAGGTCGCCGTCGTCGCAGCCGACGTGTTCTGCGTGATTGACGGCAAAGAGAAACACACCGCGACCGCGCTCGCTTCCATTGCCATGCTGGATGAGAAGGCGGCAGCCCGAATCGAAAGCCCGGCCTGATCGAGGCCGGGCTTGATCTTGCGGTAGATGAGGAGGCTTATTTCTCCTCGGCAGCCGGCGCCGGCTCCACCGGCTCCTCCTGCTGCGCTTCCGGATCGAAGAACTCGCCGGCGGCGGCAAGCGCCTCGGCTGCGGCGTCCTGGTCTTCCTGGCGGCTCGAGATGTCCTCACCGCGCTTGATGCGCTCGGCTTCGTCCGCGCTGCGCGCGACGATGACGGTGATGCTGGTCTCGACCTCGGGGTGGACGGCGATCGTCACCTTCTGCTGGCCGATCACCTTGATCGGCGAGTCCAGCCATACCTGCGGCCGGTTGACGATGATGCCGTCGGTCGCCAGCGCCGCGACGATGTCGCGCACCGAAACCGAGCCGAATAGCTGACCGCTTTCGGAAGCCTGGCGAATGATCACGATCTCGCGGCCGTCGATCTTCTCGGCCACCTTGCCGGCTTCGGACTTGGCCTTGAGGTTGTTGGCCTCGAGTTCGGCCTTCATGCCTTCGTACTTGGCGCGGTTATCGGCGGTGGCGCGCAGCGCCTTGCCGCGCTTCAGGAGGAAGTTGCGCGCAAAGCCGTCGCGCACCTTCACGACTTCGCCCATCTGGCCGAGCTTGGCGACACGTTCCAAAAGAATGACTTCCATATTGCTTCTCCTTCAATCTTGGTTTGGGTTGATCGGTCGAGTTCAGGATGCAGGGAGCGGGGGCGGCCTGGTCCGCAGATAGCGCTGGCGCAATCCGAACAGCGCATCGGCTATTCCGAGCACCACCATCGCGATCACGGGCCAGGTGAAGATCACGACAACGACATAGGCGCAGCTCAGCCAGAACGGGCGGCTGTTGAGCGATTGCGTCACCGTGTGCAAGACGGCGAAACCGGTAAGCGCGTACGCCGCCATCAGGGCGGTGGTTATGACCTGTGCGAGGATAGCGAGCAGGCCGCTGGTGAAGCAGAAGGCGATGGCGACGCACGAAGCCACCAATGTCATCGCCGGCAGCGCAGTCGCCCGCAGGTCGGGCCACGGACGTCGCAGGCGGCCCGAGGTCGCCGTGATCAAGGTCGCCAGCCAGAGATTGATCGTCAGCGATATCATCGTGACGATGACCGCCGCGAGCGGTGCGACCGCCACCATCGCGTCGACGACGCGTTCCATGTCGGCGCTCGTCGTCACCATGCGCGAGTCCAGAACCCGCATCAGGCCGCGCTTCATGGCAGCCGCTATGGTGGCGGCGTCGGTCCCCAGCGTGAGCAGGGCCGCCATCGTGGTGAGCACGGCAAAGCCCGCGATCCAGAGCAGGATACGGCCGACCGGATACCATTCGAGATTGGCGGTCCCTGGCGCCGGCACGCCGCCCGGGTTCGGGTCCGCCATCGGGCGTCCCAACAGCGCGAGATACCCGAGCCACCAGGCCGGCAGCGCAACCATGATGACAAAGGTGATGCAATAGGGCAGGCCGAAGATCGCGCCGAGGCCCAGCGCGGCCGCAATCCCGCCAATACTTGCCGTAAGCGGACCCCAGCCGAGCCCCGCCATCATCAATGGCAGCGGCGCCAGCCAGAACAGCAACAGCGAGATCATCGCGCCCGAAATCATCGAGGCGAACATCAACGCCGACGCGCAGCCAGCAGCGATAGCAATGAACAACGTCGCGATCATCAGCTGTCCCGCTCCTTTCGAGCGGTTAGAGGTCCTGCCTGAGAACCCCAACCATCGGCGACCGGACGACCCGGAAGCCTTATGAGCAAATGGTCCGCAGCGCGCGAGGTGCTGCGGACCGGATTGATTAGCGAATCACGTAGGGCAAGAGGCCGAGGAAGCGCGCGCGCTTGATGGCGCGGGCGAGTTCACGCTGCTTCTTGGCGGAAACGGCCGTGATGCGGCTCGGCACGATCTTGCCGCGCTCGGAGACGTAACGCATCAGCAGCTTGGAATCCTTGTAGTCGATCTTCGGCGCATTCGGACCCGTGAACGGGCAGGACTTGCGGCGACGGAAAAACGGACGGCGGGCACCGGCTTCGGCCATGATTCTTACTCCTCGGTCGCAGCTTCTTCATCGCGCGGACGGCGCGGGCCACGGTCGCCGCGGAATCCACCGCCGTCGCGATCGCCACGGAAGCCGCCACCCTCGCGGTCGCCGCGGAAGCCGCCGCCGCGATCATCGCGCTCGCGGTCACGGTCAGCCTTGCGCATCATCGCCGACGGGCCTTCCTCAAGTTCCTCGACGCGGACGGTGAGATAGCGGATGACGTCTTCGCTGATCCGCTCCTGACGCTCGATCTCGCTGATCGCGGAAGACGGCGCGTCGACGTTCATCAGCACGAAATGCGCCTTGCGATTCTTGTTCATGCGGTAGGTGAGGGAGCGCACGCCCCAATTCTCGGTCTTGGTGACCTTGCCGCCGGCCTGTTCGACGATGCCGGTCATCTGCGCTGTCAGTTCGTCAACCTGCTGGGTGCTCGCGTCTTGGCGCGCGAGAAAAACATGCTCGTAAAGAGGCATGGATGTCCTTTCTAAAGTTGGCGCGGTTCCCGGCGACAAGCCCTTCGAGACCTTCGGAAAGGACTCGATGTTGCTCAGAAGGCGGAAGCACGGGACGACGGGCCGACTGGCCCTGCCACATCAAAATCAACGAATGAAATTGCTGAGACCGTCCGTTCAGCTCCCGGCCGGGACCCACGGATGGCGGGCTTTATAAGGATTTTGCGGGCCTTGGCAAGATTGCCGGCCAAGTTTTTGCCCGTGGTAGCGGGCCTATCTGCACCGGATCCGTTCGTCCAGCTCGGTCTTGATTTATTTGTTTGTATATCATACAAATAAGTCGAGGAGGCATCTAATGGCAGCCAAAGCTGCGTCCGAATCGCCAGCCGGCGATCCCAAACATGCCGTTCGCGCCACACGTGCGGCCGGGCGCAAGATGCGTTCGCTGCTGCTCGACGCCGCAAGCCGCCTGTTTAGGGAACAGGGGCTGGCCGGCGCTTCGATCACCGATATCGCTGCGGCCGCGGACGCCTTTCCGAGCCAGATCACCTACTATTTCCGCACCAAGGAGGCGCTCTTCGTCGAGGCTGCCTGCCGCGACATGCTCTATGTCGCGCGTGCCGCGGAAGAGGCTGCGCTGCGGGCGGAGACGCCGCAGGACTACACGCGTGCACTGGTCGAGACGGTGACGGCAACCGATTCGGTTGCCTTCTTTGCGGAGGCGCTGACCCTGACACGGCGCCGCCAGGATCTCGCACCGCTGGTGGAGCGGACCATCGAGCGGCTGCACAGCGAAGGGCTGCGCGCCTATGCGGGGCAGATCGAACGGCACGGCTGGCGCACGCTGCGCGATCCGGCCGCGACCTCGCGGCGGTTCTGGGCGCTTGCGATCGGTGTCATCCTCGAAGGCTATGCGATGGGTCGCTCGGCGGAGGAGCTGTGCAGCGAAATGCTGCGCGTGCTCGGCGAGCAGGCCACCGCCATATCCAGCGGCGACAACCGGCGCCTGCGTCTGGTCGGCGATCCCAGCACATCCACTTCCACCTCACGCGACGAGGAGGCTTCGTCATGACCGCGCTTCGCATCCGCGCCCGCGACTTCCTGACCGAGGATCAATTGATCGCCGTGCGCCAGCGCTCGACCTTAAAGGGCGTCGCACTGATCGCACATGCCTGGGCGCTGATATCAGGCGCGATCGCGTTGGTGGCGTGGTGGCCGAATCCGCTGACATATCTCCTCGCTGTCGCGATCATCGGCTCGCGCCAGCTCGGGCTCGCGATCCTGATGCACGACGGCGCGCATGGATGCCTTTCCGCGGACGAGAAGACCAATCTGACATTGAGCCAATGGTTCTGCGCCTATCCGATCTTTGCGGAGACGCGGGCCTATCGCCGCTATCACTTGCAGCATCACGCGCGGACGCAGCAGGAGGATGATCCGGATCTCGTGCTGTCGGCGCCGTTTCCGATCACCAGGATGAGCTACCGGCGCAAGTTCATTCGCGACATCACCGGCCAGACCGGCTATCAGCAGCGCAAGGCGCAACTGCTCAATGCGCTCGGGCCGAAGCAGTGGCCATGGCGGCAGCGCGGCGCGCATTTCTGGGAGAAGCTCGGGCCGCAATTCATCGTCAACGGCCTTCTGTTCGCAGCGCTCGCGGCCGCCGGCGTGTGGTGGGCCTATCCACTGCTGTGGCTGGTTCCGCTGCTCACCTGGATGATGGTGATCACGCGCATCCGCAACATCGCCGAGCACGCCGTCGTTCCTGACAGCCACGATCCCCTGCGCAACACCCGCACCACGCATGCCAGCTTCCTCGAGCGGCTGTTCATCGCCCCCTATTACGTGAATTATCACCTCGAGCATCACCTGCTGTTCTACGTCCCGTGCTACAACCTGCCGCGGGTTCACCGCATTCTCAGCGAAAGCCGGCACGCCGGCCAAATGGAGGTGCAGCCGGGCTATCTCGCGGTGCTGAGGCTGGCGACCGCGAAGCCGGACCAAGAGGATCGGCCGGGGCAATTGGCGAGCAACGCACGCCGGGCGAGGGCCGGTGGGGAAGTCGGCGCGGACCAGAGGGCCGGCGGGTTCTAGGGGGAAGTCCCCATTTCAATGCCGCACCGCGGCTTGACATCCCGGCCCCGGACGGTGTCTTACGCGCCCGTCCAGAGCATGATCCGGAAGGAGCGGAAGCCGCCTTTCCCGGAAATCATGCCCAAACAGCTTGGGAGCGCCATGACGGCAGCATTCACTTTTCCGGGGCAGGGGTCGCAGGCCGTCGGCATGGGCAAGGCCCTCGCCGAAGCCTTTCCGGTGGCCCGGGCGGTGTTCGACGAGGTTGACGCCGCGCTGGGAGAGAAGCTGACCGGGATCATCTGGGACGGTCCGGCCGAAACCCTGCAGCTCACCGAGAATGCCCAGCCGGCGCTGATGGCGGTCTCGATCGCGACGCTGCGGGTGCTGGAGAATGAGGCCGGCTTCTCGGTTGGTCGCGACGCGGCCTATGTCGCGGGCCATTCGCTCGGCGAGTACTCGGCACTGGCCGCCGCCGGCAGCCTCAGCGTCAGCGATACCGCGCGCCTGTTGCGCACTCGCGGCCTTGCGATGCAGAAGGCGGTGCCCGTCGGCGTCGGCGCCATGGCCGCGCTGCTCGGCCTCGACTATGAGGCGGCGATGGCGGTCGCCGAGGAAGCCGCCCAGGGCCAAGTGTGCCAGGCGGCCAATGACAATGGCGGCGGACAGGTCGTGGTTTCCGGCGACAAGGCAGCCGTCGATCGCGCGGTCGAGATCGCCAAAGGCAAGGGCGCCAAGCGGGCGATGCTGCTGCCGGTGTCGGCTCCGTTCCATTGCAAGTTGATGCAGCCGGCGGCCGACGCCATGGCCGAGGCGTTATCCGGCGTCACCATCAAGGCGCCGACCGCCCCGCTGGTCTCGAACGTGCTGGCGAGCGCCATCACCGATCCCGACGAGATCCGCCGCCGGCTGATCGAACAGGTCACCGGCACGGTGCGCTGGCGCGAGTCGGTCGCCTATATGGCAGGCAAGGGCGTGACACGCTTCTTCGAGATCGGCGCCGGCAAGGTCCTGACCGGACTGGTCAAGCGCATCGCCGATGGCGCGGTAGGAGTTTCCGTCGGCGGTCCCGGTGATATCGCGGCCGCCAAGGATGCATTGGCCGCTTCGGCCTGAAGCATGATCGGGAAATAGTGAGTGCCGGTTTTCCCCTCGCGACAAACGCGATGCGTTTACGCGGAGATCATGCTCTAAGAGAGCCGAGAGGAGATAGTAATGTTTGATTTGACGGGCAGGACCGCGCTGGTCACCGGCGCAACCGGTGGCATTGGCGGCGCGATCGCGCAGGCGCTGCACGCGCAGGGCGCAACCGTTGCGATCTCGGGCACGCGGCGCGAGGTGCTGGATGCGTTTGCGGCCAAGCTCGGCGAGCGTGTTCACGTCCTGCCGTGCAATCTCTCC
Source organism: Bradyrhizobium sp. LeoB3 (assembly GCF_055456055.1). Lineage (NCBI taxonomy): Bacteria > Pseudomonadati > Pseudomonadota > Alphaproteobacteria > Hyphomicrobiales > Nitrobacteraceae > Bradyrhizobium > Bradyrhizobium sp. LeoB3. Next base: position 100,239 of record NZ_JBVBEF010000017.1, on the reverse strand, counting down.
AACACTGCCGAAGTCGAAGCATTGGTGCCCGCGGCGGAGACCGCGATGGGACAGGTCGACATCCTCGTCGCCAATGCCGGAATCACGCGCGACAATCTGTTCGTGCAGTTGCGCGACGAGGATTGGGACGAGGTGATCGCGATCAACCTGACGGCGACCTTCCGCCTTGCGCGCGCCGCCACCAAATTGATGATGCGCAAGCGCTTCGGCCGCATCATCGCCATCACCTCGATCGTCGGCGTCACCGGCAATCCCGGACAGGCCAACTACACCGCGTCGAAGGCCGGTATCATCGGCCTGATCAAGACGCTGGGCGCCGAATATGCCAAGCGTGGCGTGACCGCCAATTGCATTGCGCCGGGCTTCATCAAGACGCCGATGACGGATGCGCTGAACGACAAGCAGCGCGAGGCCATCCTGGCAAAGGTTCCTGCGGCGCGACTCGGAACGTCCGAAGACATCGCCGCCGCAGCCGTCTACCTTGCTTCCAATGAGGCCGCCTACGTGACCGGACAGACGATTCACGTCAATGGCGGAATGGCCATGTTTTGAGCGGGTTACCGGAGCGTTTTTGCGTGGCGGAATGCCCTACCGGCGACCGGGCGGGGCTTATAGTCAAGACTAGGGAATTATGATAACCGAACCAGCCGCGGATGGGCAAAGAACGCCATTGCAGGATGTTGAAACCCTGTATATTGGCGTGGCGACGCCTGCCGTTCGCCGGGACTTAGTCGGCCACGACCGCCGAATCAAGACTATGCGCGACAGCTCAGGAAAACTACACGACCACGATGGCTCGTATCGTCTGGGGGTCGGGTCCAATGGAACAAGCACGAGGGTGAACGATGAGTGAGATTGGCGAGCGGGTAAAGAAGATTGTAGTCGAGCACCTTGGCGTTGAGCCGGAGAAGGTGGTCGACAGCGCAAGTTTCATCGATGACCTCGGCGCAGACAGTCTCGACACCGTCGAGCTCGTGATGGCATTCGAAGAAGAATTTGGTTGCGAGATTCCCGACGACGCCGCGGAGACGATCCTGACGGTCGGGGACGCGACCAAGTTTCTCGAGAAGAACGCGAAAAGCTGACGCCCTTCGCGGTGCCGACGAAGCCGGACGGACCGTTGTCAGGCGGTCCCCCGGTTTCTTGTTATTGACCGCGCATTTCAGGACGGAGTTCTTGACATGAGACGTGTTGTCGTCACGGGGCTGGGCATGGTTACACCACTCGGCTGTGGCGTCGACACCAGTTGGGCACGTATCCTTGAGGGCCGCAGTGGGGCGCGCAGGATCGAGACCTTCGATGTCTCTGATCTGCCGAGCCAGGTTGCCTGCGTGGTGCCGCGCGGCGATGGCAGCGAGGGCACCTTCAATCCCGATCAGTGGATGGAGCCGAAGGACCAGCGCAAGGTCGATGACTTCATCATCTTCGCGATGTGCGCGGCCAAGCAGGCGCTCGACGATGCCGGCTGGCATCCGGAGAGCGAAGAGGACAAGTGCGCGACCGGCACCTTGATCGGCTCCGGCATCGGCGGCCTCTCGGGCATCGCCGACACGGCGGTGCTGCTCAAGGAACGCGGTCCGCGCAAGGTGTCGCCGTTCTTCATTCCGGGCCGGCTGATCAATCTGGCGTCGGGATATGTCTCGATTGAGCACGGCCTGAAGGGGCCGAACCATGCGGTCGTGACCGCCTGCTCGACGGGCGCGCATGCGATCGGCGACGCTGCTCGGCTGATCGCGCTCGGGGATGCCGAGGTGATGGTGGCCGGCGGTGCCGAATCGCCGATTTGCCGCATCGGCATGGCCGGCTTCTGCGCGGCGCGCGCGCTGTCCACCGGTTTCAACGAGACGCCGATCAAGGCGTCCCGTCCTTACGACAAGGACCGCGACGGCTTCGTGATGGGCGAGGGCGCCGGCATCGTCGTGCTTGAGGAATATGAGCACGCGAAAAACCGCGGCGCGAGGATCTATGCGGAGGTCGTCGGCTACGGACTCTCGGGCGACGCCTATCACATCACCTCGCCGTCGCCGGACGGAGACGGCGGCTTCCGCAGCATGTCGGCGGCATTGAAGCGTGCCGGCATGACGCCGTCCGATATCGACTACATCAACGCCCACGGCACCTCGACGCTGGTTGGCGACGAGATCGAACTCGGCGCGGTCGAGCGGCTGCTCGGCAATGCGGCGTCGAAAGTCTCGATGTCGTCGACGAAGTCGTCGACCGGACATCTGCTCGGCGCCGCCGGCGCGATCGAGGCGATCTTCAGCATCCTGGCGATTCGCGACAACATCGCCCCGCCGACGATCAATCTCGACAATCCGTCAGTGGAGACGGCGATCGATCTCGTGCCGCACACGCCGCGCAAGCGCGAGATCAATGTGGCGTTGTCCAACTCGTTCGGCTTCGGAGGCACTAACGCTTCCGTGATCCTGCAGCGTGTTATCAACTAGATCATGATCCGATTGATCGAATCGGATCATGATCTGACCTCTTTGTTTGGGCATGATGTCAGCACAAACGCTGCGCGTTTATCGCGAGGGAAAACCGGTTTCCACTTTTCCGGGTCATGTCCCAGCAGGCGGATTGGAGCCAGTTCACCGTTTTGCCGCAATCGCCGATGACTTCTAGGCGCGGGCGCATACTCGTATAGAATTGATTGTATTGGCAGGACTTTAGATTTGTCAGGCCACGATTGAACCGGCAGGATTCAGGTCGAATCGATGAGTGAGAGGCCGCCCATTTCACCGCGAAGCCCGCGCGCCGCGCTGGAGCCTGAACAGGTCCCGCCGCCGCCGAAACGGTCGGACCGTGCCCGCAATCCGTTCGTCGTGGTCGGTAATGCCATCATCACCTTGCTGATCCTTCTGATGATTGGCGCGGGCGTCGCCTATTACTACGGAAAGCAGACCCTGGAAGCGTCGGGACCGCTGCAGGAGGACAAGATCGTCAACATTCCGCAGCGGGCCGGCAAGCGCGATATCGCCGACATCCTGCAGCGTGAGGGCGTGATCGACGTCAATCCCTGGGTCTTCATCGGCAGCGTGTTTGCGATGAAGGCGAGTTCCGATCTCAAGCCCGGCGAATATTCGTTCCAGAAGAGCGCGAGCCTGCGCGACGTCATCGGCACCATCGTGGAAGGCAAGGTGGTGCAGCACGCCGTTACCATTCCCGAAGGCCTGACCTCCGAGCAGATCGTGGCACGGCTGTCGGACAACGACATCTTCACAGGTTCGGTGCGCGAGATACCGCGCGAGGGTACGCTGTTGCCGGAGACCTACAAATTCCCGCGCGGCACCACGCGCGAGCAGGTGATCCAGCGCATGCAGCAGACCCAGAAGCGCGTGCTGACGGAAATCTGGGAACGCCGCAATCCGGACATTCCGGTCAGAACGCCGGAGCAACTCGTGACGCTGGCGTCGATCGTCGAGAAGGAGACCGGCAGGGCCGATGAGCGCAGCCGCGTCTCGGCGGTGTTCGTCAATCGTCTGCGGCAGAAGATCAAGCTGCAGTCGGACCCGACCATCATCTACGGGCTGGTCGGCGGCAAGGGAACGCTGGGGCGACCGATCAAGCGCAGCGAGATCACCCAGCCGTCGCCCTACAACACCTATGTCATCGACGGCCTGCCGCCGGGCCCGATCGCCAATCCCGGCCGCGCCTCGCTCGAAGCCGCAGCCAATCCGGCGCGTACCCGAGATCTGTTCTTCGTTGCCGACGGCAGCGGCGGGCATGCGTTCACCGAGACCTACGATCAGCACCAAAAGAACGTGGCGAAGCTCCGTTCGATCGAAAAGCAGATCCAGAACGACACGGTTGAGCCTGCAGACGATCCGCCGCCGCCCGCCGCCAGCGCGCCGCCCGACAGCAACCCGACTGCAACCACACCGCCCAAGCCGCCGGCCAACTCGAAGAAGCCGGCAAGGCCGGCACGGCAGGGCGCCGCGCAGTCGACGACGTCGCCGCCTGTGGTGGAGCGCTAGCCCGTCGCGGCGAACGTAATTCCACTTTCGGCTAAATCGGCTTAAGGTCGCACGCGTTCCAGCGAGTCTCACATCTCTTGTCAGAAAGTTTTATGCGATGGCCCTATCGAGCATGACCGGTTTTGCCCGAAGCCATGGCGCGAGCGGCCCCTATACCTTCGAGTGGGAACTGAAGTCGGTCAATGCCAAGGGCTTTGATTTGCGGCTGCGGCTGCCGCCAGGCTGGGACGAGCTTGAAGCCGTGGTGAAGAAGCGCGCGAGCGAAGTGCTGTCGCGCGGAACCGTCTATGCCAATCTCAATGTCAAGCGCGCCAACGCCGTGTCGGCGGTGCGCATCAACGAAGACGTCCTGGCTTCGATCGTGAAGGTCGCGGGCGAACTGGCGCAGAAGATCGACGCGGTGGCGCCGAGCATTGACGGATTGCTCGGCATCAAGGGCGTGATCGAGGTGGTCGAACCTGAAAGCGACGAGGCCGAGGATAAGGCGGCAAGAGAGGCCGCCGCGCTGGCCTTCGAGCAGGCGCTGGCCCATCTCGTCGAGATGCGCCGCCGCGAGGGTACGGCGCTCGGGCAAGTGCTGATCCAGCGGATGGACGAGATCGAACAGCTCGCCAGGAAGGCGGAAGCGGCACCGGGCCGCAAGCCGGAGGCGATCCGCGCGCGACTTGCCGAACAGGTTGCGGCGCTGCTGGAGACCTCCGACCGTTTCGATGCGGATCGGCTGAACCAGGAGGCGATCCTGATCGCGACCAAGGCCGACATCCGCGAGGAACTCGACCGCATCGCGTCCCACGTCGCGCAGGCGCGTGAGATGATCGGCAAGGGCGGAGCGATCGGACGCCGGCTGGATTTCCTGGCACAGGAATTCAATCGCGAGGTCAATACCTGCTGCTCGAAATCGAACGATATCGAGCTCACCAATACCGGGCTCGAGATGAAGAACGTGGTCGAGCAGTTCCGCGAGCAGGTTCAGAATCTGGAGTGAGGATAATGGTGGCCCAAGGAGAGGCCCACGGCTTTGACGGGGTCGAGCGGCGCGGGCTGATGTTCGTGCTGTCGTCGCCGTCAGGCGCCGGCAAGACGACCCTGTCGCGGCTGTTGATCGAGCGGATGCCCGGCCTGAAAATGTCGGTGTCGGCGACGACGCGGCCGATGCGGCCGGGCGAGGTCGAGGGCCGCGACTATTTCTTTGTCGACAAGACGAAATTCGAGAAGATGGTCGCTCAGAGCGAGTTGCTCGAATGGGCGACCGTGTTCGACAACCGCTACGGCACGCCGCGCCGGCCGGTCGAAGCCGCGCTGTCGGCCGGACAGGACGTGCTGTTCGACATCGACTGGCAGGGCACCCAGCAACTGCGCGAGAAGGCCCGCGCCGACGTGGTCAGCGTCTTCATCCTGCCGCCGTCGGCGGCCGATCTCGAGAAGCGCCTGCACACCCGTGCGCAAGATTCCGCGGAAGTGATCCGCGGGCGGATGAATCGCGCCACCCACGAACTCAGCCATTGGGCCGAGTACGACTACATCGTCATCAACCAGAACGTCGATCACGCCTTCGCCGAAGTGCAGTCGATCCTGAAGGCGGAGCGGCTGAAGCGCGAGCGCCGCACCGGCCTGACCGAGTTCGTGCGCAACCTGCAGCGCCAGCTCGAGAAGTAGTCTAGTTAAGCGGTCGCGCTTTTCGCCAGACGCGCGAGCATTTCCTTGATCTCCCGCTGCGTATCTTCGAACGAAGGCTCAGGCCCGGGCCCCCGCTGCTCCGCTTCGATGCGAGGCGCTCGCGGCGATTCGACCGGACGTGGCGGGATCTCCTTGTGCTCGGCGGCCAGTTGAGGGGCGCGCTCGGCGTGATCGCGGTCCCAGGGCGCGCGCCACTCATTATCGACCTCGTAGGGTGGCGTGCCCGTGCGGTTGAGCCGGAAGATGAGGCCGCCGACCAGGCCTGCGAGCGCAAGTGTGCCTGCCATGATGAACAACAGCGTCGAGGTTGATTGCTTCTCAACGGTCGAATGCGTCGTTGCCCCGGGCGCCGGCGGCGGCGCGGATTGCGGCGCAGCCGCCGGCTCTTCCTGTGGGCTCGCGCCGCTATCGGCGGCGGCGACCTTGGTGCCACCGGATGCGGCCATGCTCGATTGGTCAAGCCAGCGTGCCGAAACCAGCGAGCCGGAGGCGGGTGCCCCGACGGAAGGCGGCGCGTTGTCGAGGGCGGAGGCGGGCTTCTGTCTGGCGTCCGCCTGGGGTGGGGTCAGCTCAGCGCGCGCATCTGCGACCGACGGGCTGATGCTGGCCGCCGGCTGGGGCGGGTTGGCGGCTTCGGCCGGCGGCGGGGATTCCTGCTGTACAGGCGCGGCCTTCGCCGCCTTGCTGCTCCCTTCGCGGACATACCAGCACTTGCGCTTGGTGGAGCGCTCAAGGCGATAATACCAATGGCTTCCTGCAGGCGCAGTCCCCTGTGGAGCCGACAGGCAACTGTCGGCAGTCTTGGCGCTGTCGGCACTCTCGGTACTGTTTTCTGCTCCGGCGGTGAAGCTGGCACCCGCCAGCATCGTAGCAACAAGTGCTGAAATAAATTGGGCGGTACGCTTTGACATCTACATCCCCGATAACACCGGCTACCCCTTAACCCCTAACTCTCGGTAGGAAGTTGGGTCGCAATGCGCCGCAAATCCGGAGCGGGTGGGGCTTAATTTGGGCTTGCCGACCGCCCCAATTGCGGCAGATCGGGGCCTGGGGAAGCCACCCGGCAGCTATTGCTTGGAGGCAGTCCAGCGGCCGACGCAGCCAAAGGACTGCCGAAAACTTCCCGAGCCGGAATGGTTTGAAATGCGGCACTGCTGATCACGGTGATGCCGTTGGCAGCGCCGATCGGATCGACGCCGCCAACCTCGCCCGGTGATCTAATTCTTCAGAACGATGCGTCCGACGACCTTGCCGGCGCGCAACTGGTCGATCCACTTCTGGACGTCGGCCATCGGTTCTTCCCGCATCGGCGTCGGCTTGATCTTGCCGGCACGCGCCAGCGCCATCAATTCCTGACCCTCGGCCAGCGTCCCTACCATGAAGCCCTCGATGGTCATGCGCTTGTAGACCCATTGCACCATCGGCAGGCTGAAAGTGCCGCCCATCAGGCCAGAGACCACGATCTTGCCGCCGCGCGCCAGCGCGGAGACTGCGAACGCCATGGACTTCTCGTTGCCGGCGAAATCGACCACTTCGTCAAAGCCGCCTTCAGTCTCTCTCAGGATGCGCTTGACGATGTCCGGCTCGGCCGGGTCGTAGGCGACCGCCGCGCCGTTCTGTAGCGCCGTCTCGCGCGCGGCTGGGCTGAGATCGGCGACCGATATCGGTTGCTTGAACATCGCCTGTGCGAAGGAAAGTCCCATCATGCCGACGCCGCCGAGGCCGATCAGTAGCAGGTTGCGCTGCCGTGGGCGATCCACCAATCGTTTCAGCGCGCCGTAGGCAGTGACGCCCGAGCACATCAGCGTCGCCGCCTGATTGACCGGCAGCGGATCGTAGTCGAGCAGGTACTTTGCATCGGGCACCAGGACATGGCTGGCGAAGCCGCCGTCGATGGACACGCCCAGGAAACGCTGCTTGACGCAGAGGTTCTCATCGCCGTTCAGGCAGTCGCGGCACTGGCCACAGCCGATCCACGGAAACACAGCCTTCTTCTTGCCGATCAGGTCAGTCGGAACATCGGGGCCGACTTCCGCAACGACACCTGCGATTTCGTGGCCGAGCGTGAAGGGCAGGGTCATGCCGCGCGTGGTGTCGAGCTTCTTGCCGCCGCCGAGATCGGCGTAACCATCCTGGATGTGCAGGTCGGAATGGCAGAGCCCGCAACGCTCGATGCGGACCAGGACTTCGCGTCCTTGCGGCTTCGGCGTCTCGGCGATGGTCTCGCACAACGGCGCATCAAATTTGACGAGGGACTGGCGTACCATTTGCGCCATGGCGTTCGCTCCTTAGGCAATGTTTGATGTTGTGTTTCGTATATTGGCCAATTCACGGGCCATGGCAACAAAGCCGGAGATGGGAATAGTTTCGGCGCGGCGGGTGGTATCGACATGTGCTGCGGCGGCGAGCCGAGCCGGATCGACCGAAAGTGACTTCAGGCTCTGGCGCAGCATCTTGCGGCGCTGACCGAAGGCTGCGGCCGCCACCTGTTCCAGCGCGCGTCGGTCGCAAGGCTCGGGTGCGGCGCGTGGTATCAGTCGCACCAGCGACGAGGTGACCTTCGGCTGCGGCACGAAGGCCGACGGCGAAATGTCGAACAGGATCTTTGTCTCGGTGCGCCAGTTGGCGAGCACGGCAAGCCGGCCATAGGCCTCGCCGTTCTCCTGCGCGACGATCCGCTCGGCGACCTCGCGCTGGAACATCAGCACCATCATGTCGTACCAGGGCGGCCAGGGTTCGATCGACAGCCAATCGACCAGAAGCTGGGTCGCGATGTTGTAGGGCAGGTTGGCAACGATCTTTGCCTTGCCGCCATCGAGCAGGGGGCGGGGATCGAAATGCTGCGCGTCGGCATGCACGATCTCGAGCCGTCCCGGGTATCGCTTCACGATGTAGTCGAGCGCAGCCAGCGCCCGTTCGTCGCGCTCGATGGCAATCACGCGTTTTGCGCCGAGCGCGAGCAGCGCCCGGGTCAATCCGCCTGGGCCGGGACCGACCTCGATCACGGTCGAGTCCTCGAGCGGACCCGCGGCGCGCGCGATCCGCGCGGTGAGGTTGAGATCGAGCAGAAAATTCTGGCCCAGCGACTTGCGCGCCGACAAGGAGTGTTCGCGAATGATGTCGCGCAGCGGCGGCAGATCGTCGATCGCGCTCATTCAGGCTTCGTCGCGGCCATCCTTGCGGCCAGGCGCAGCGCCGCGATCAGGCTCGACGGATTGGCGCGGCCGGTGCCGGCGATGTCGAACGCCGTGCCGTGATCCGGCGACGTCCGGACGAACGGCAGGCCCAGCGTGACATTGACCGCGTCATCGAACGCGATGGTCTTGATCGGGATCAGCGCCTGATCGTGATACATGCAGATTGCGCAGTCATAGGTGGCGCGCGCCGCCTTGTGGAACAGCGTGTCCGCCGGCAGCGGTCCGCGGACGTCGACACCTTCGCTGCGCAGGATCTCGACAGCGGGCGCCACGATCTCGATATCTTCGCTGCCGAGCGTACCGTCTTCGCCGGCGTGCGGATTGAGCCCCGAAATTGCCAGGCGTGGGCGGGCAAGCCCGAAGCGCGCCTTCATGTCGGCCACCACAATGCGGGCCGTCGAGACGATCAAGTCAGTCGTGAGCAATGCAAGCGCTTCGCGCAGCGAAAGGTGGATCGTCACGGGCACGACGGCGAGTTCGGGCGACCACAGCATCATTACGGGCTGCGGCGCGACCCCGTTCTTGGCCGCGAGTTCCGCCAGGAATTCGGTATGGCCGGGGTGACCGAAGCCGGCGCGATAGAGCACGTTCTTGGCGATCGGGTTAGTGACGACAGCGGCGGCCTTGCCGGCCATGACGTCAGCGACCGCGCGCCGGATCGAGGATAGCGCAGCATCCGCGCTGGTCGCATCCGGCGTGCCGGGCCGCGCCGTCGCCGGCTTGCCGGCCGGAACGACGGGCAAGGCTCTCGCGAACGTGCCGAGCGCCTCTTCGGGGGAAGCATCGGCAAGCTCGACCGCAAGGCCAAGACGGTGCGCGCGCTCAGCGAGGAAATCGCGGTCGCCGAGCAGGTAAAACGGCGGAAGCTTCAGTTCATCACGCCGCAACCACGCGGCAAGCGCAATGTCCGGGCCGATACCTGCGGGTTCGCCGGATGTCAGCGCAAGGGGCTTCGACATCATCAGCGATATTCGATCATGGCCGCTTTGCGGACTTCCTGCAGATAGGATTTCGATTTCGCCTCATATTTCTGGGCGTACATCTTCTCGCGGATTTCCCTCTTCTTCGGCGAGTCGATCATCGTGGTCTTGCGGCCGCACAGCACGACCATCTCCACGCCCTGCTTGGTGATCTCCGGCGGGGTCAGATGGCCGATCGGCGTCTTGTCGAGCACCTCGCGAATGCTCGGCGGGATGTCGGCCGTGGTCTTTGTCACGGTGTCGCGGATCGCCGCGTTGGGTATGGTCTTGAAATAGGAATTGGCTTCGTCGCAGCTCGTGATGCGCTCGCGCAGCCCCTCAGCTTCCTTCTTGCGCGCTTCGACCAATGCCGGCGTGGAGCCGCGCGGTACGATCAGCACGATCGGCTGCATCTTGTATTCGAAAGCTTCGATCTCGGTCTTTTCGCCGCCTTCCTGCGCGGCGGCCGCGACATCCTTCTCGCCGACCTGGAGGCTTTCCTTGTAGCGGCCACGCACGAGGCTGGTCCAAACCATGTCGGCCCTGATGCGGGACTTGAGCGTATCGGCGCGAATGCCCTGGCTCTCCAGCGACTTCGTCAGTTGCTCCGGCGAGATCCGCATCCGCGCGCTCATCGCGGAATAGGATTGCTCGATGTCGGAGGAGGAGGGGTCGACGCCGAATTTCTTGGCTTCCTTGATCTTCACCTTTTCGTCGATCAGTTCCTCGATCACTTCCTGCCGGTTCTGCTGCTTGTGGGTGGTCAGGAAGTTCAGCTTGGTGCGCTGCTCGATGTCGTAGTTGGTGATCGGCTCGCCGTTGACCATGACGGCCACGGTCTGCGCTTTCAGCGGCGAAGTGCCGCAGAGCATCAGCGCGAGCGCGATCGCGGGAGCCAGGGTCGAAAGGCGAAGGGGTAACGTCGTCATGGTCATCTCAGCGATGTGGTCATATCAGCCATATCAACCTTTCCGCACCGAATTTCGGCGGTGCGGATCACGCTCTACTGAAAGCCGCCGTTCGCGCCGCCCGCCGTCGTCGTCGTGGTCGCGATCGTCCGCAGCCCGATTTGGAACATGAACGAGTGGCTGAGGACTGGCGGCGTCGAGGGGGTGGAGTAGGTGTATGACGTGACATAGTTCGCGGCCAGCACGAAGCAGTCGTCCACATAGCCGGCGCCGACGACGTACTGATTGATCTTGTTCGCTTCAAGGTCCCAACGCGCAGAGCCGGATACCACCCAGTTCGAGGCGACCTTGACCGAGGCGGTGGTCAGGATGCCTTCGCGACGGGTGAGATAGCCGAGTTCCGGTTGGGCCGCGTAGTTGCCGTAGAGCAGGCTGACCGACCAGCGATCGAAGTTTGCGCGTCCCTCGGCCTCGAAGCGGTTGATGTTCCAGGTAGCCTCGTCCATTCGCGATCGGACGCTGAACGTGTAGGTCCGGTTGGGCGAATAGCTGACGCTGCCGACATAGTCGGATGCGGCATGCTGCAGGCCCGAATCGAGGCCGGTATTGGTCGCATCGGCGACCGCGAACGAGTTCAGGCCGAACAACTGGTAGGACTGTCCGAACAGCACCTTCACGGCACCGCCCCGATCGAACTGGGTGGTCGCCTGCACGCCGACGTTGGCACGGCCGCCGCCCTCGACACGGTCATAGCCGGAGAACTTGTCGACCGAGAACAGGTTGCTGGTGTCGAACACGAGGCTCTGTGCGTCCTCGTTAGGCAGCTTGCCGGCATAGGTCTCGTTCGGGCGGATGATGACCTGCGCGATCGGCTCGAGCGTGGTGGTGCCCCACGGCTGCACATTGATGAACGGGTAGCGATATTCGAGGCCGACGGTCGGCATCAGGCGCAGCGCCTGCGTCTCGCCGACGGGAAGGAAGTTCGAAACACCGGGCTGATTCGAGACTGAAGAATCGATCGCGTCGGCGCGAACGATCGCGAACGGCGTCCATATTTGGCCGAACGGGTCGGTGTATGATCGCCGCCATTGAGCTTCGGCCGTCAGGCGCGTGTAGGTGCCGGGGAAGCCGCGCAACAGGCATTGCGACGGCATCCGGGCCAGGGGATCGGCGGATGCCGTGGTGCACAAGCCGGCGGTGTTGGCGAGCGTCGTGATCGGGTCGAAGACCGCCTGGTCACGCGTCAGGCTGGTGAAGTTCACCTTGTAGCTGAACTCGCCGCCGAAGATCGGGCTGTTGATCACATTGTTATAGTCGATCACCGGATGGACCACCGGCACCTGGCTCTGGTTGCCGGAGTAGCTCAGGTAATAGATCGTGCGCGCATCGAAGAAGCTGCGATTGCCGATGCCGGTCAAGTAGAGCTGCGAGATCGCTTCTGTCGGCAGGCTCAGGAACGCCGCGAATGGGTCCCGGTACTGGGCAAGCCGATAGTCCTGGAAGAAGTAGTAGTCGGACAGGAGCACGCCGTCCCAGCCCCAGACCCACTTGTCGTTGATCGCGAACTGGCCGTGGGTATCGATGCCGCCGCGGAACTGGCGGTCGCCCGGCTGGCCGGCGAAGGCGCCGCGGTCGAGCTGGTCGATGCCATAGGCGCGGATCGAGTAGGAGCCGTCCAGCAGGCGCTGGCGGAATTCACCCTGGAGCAGGACGCCCTGGCGCGTCGTAAAGCGCGGGTTGAACGTCGCGTCATAGTCTGGGGCGAGCGCGAAATAATAGGGGATCTCGACGGCGTAGCCATAGGTCGATGCCTGGCTGGGATTCGGCATCAGGAAGCCGCTCTTGCGCTTCACGGTCGGGTCGGGCGTCGAGAAATAGGGCATGTACGCCATCGGAACGCCGAAGAACTCGAGCTGGGCGTTCTCGAAATAGAGCATCTTCTCGGTCTGGTTATGGATGATGCGGGCGCCTTTGACCTGCCATAGCGGCGGCTTCCTCGGGTCGTCCTTACACGGCGCGCAGGCCGTATAGACGCCGTTCTCGAACACCGTGTAGTTGCCAGCGGACCGGTCGGCACGGGTCGCCGCCATGCGCGTCTGATCCTCGGTGTCGACGCGCAGCGAATCGACGAAACCATCCCGGTAGTCGTCGCTGAGATCCATGATGTTGGCGTAGGTGATCTTGCCCTGGGCATCCGTGAAGCGGATGTTGCCCTCGGCATGGAGGCGCTTGGTCTTCTGGTCGTAGATGACCTTGTCGGCCTCGACGCTGGTGCCGTTGTAGAACATCTGCACGTTGCCGACCGCGGAGACGCGCTGATTGTTGTAGTCGTAATCGACTTCGGTCGCCTGCACGAGCATCTGCCCGTCATTCCGGGGCGGGGCCGGAGTCGGTTTCGGCGGCCGCGGATTGTAGGTGAAGCTCTGCGCGGCGGCGGGCGTCGTCAGGTCAACGCCGATCGTCGCCGTAAGAATGAATCCAACGGTCAAGGTTAGTAGGAAGCCGGCCAAGCGAGTCCGCTGACGGCGCACGGTACTGCGCCGCCTGAACGCAGGCGACTCCAACTGGCGGGCGGCGACAACGGCCACTACCCGTCCTCCTGATATAGCAAGGCCAAGAAACCGGTGAGGCCGCCCACACACACGGGCAACCACGCCGCAGCGATGGGATGCATCAACTCAGCCTTGCTCAAATCTTCAGTTACTTTCGAAAGCACGTAGAGCAGAAAGCCCGCACCCACGCCACTCAAAACCATCTTTTGCACGCCGCCGAACCGGAAGAAGCGCAAGCTGACCGAAGCGGCCAAAAGCACCATCGCAGCCAGCAAAAACGGCTGTGCAATGAGCTTGTGGTACTGCAGCCGGTAGCCCGCGGTTGCAAAGCCCGAGCTCTCCGATGAGCGGATGTAGTTCGGTAGTTGCCAAAACGACACAGTTTCCGGGGTGGAAAAGCTGTTGCGGACCTGGGCCGGGGTCAGCGTCGTGGCCAGGTAGAAGCTGTCCTGATCGATCGGGGGCTTGTCGAGGGAGTATCGACGTACTCCTTTGAACACCCAGCGGCCCTCGTCGAGGGAGGCTTCGCGGGCTTCGATTCGCTCCTTGAACTGCAGGCTGGTGTCGAAGCGGAATACGGTCAGCCCGGTCAGGCGCACGCCCTGCTGCTCGCTGCGGGCGGCGTTGATGATCGACTGGCCCTCGCTGTTGACCTGGTTGAGCCAAAAGCCGGAGGCGTCCTGGATGCCGCCGCCGGGCGCCGAGCCGAACAGCTCAGCTTCCATCTGCTTGGAGAGCTCGCGCAGGTTTGCCGACATCGGATTGTAAGCGGTGGTCGCCCCGATCCCCAGCACGATCGCGCTCGCCAGCGCAGGCGAGATGAACTGCCAGGCCGAAACGCCGGCGGCGCGCGCGACCACGAGCTCGAGCCGGCGCGACAGCGCGAGGTAGCAGGTCATGGCCCCGATCAGCACGCAGAACGGCATCAGCTTCTCGAGTAGCTGCGGGACGCGGAACAGCGAGGTCTCGGCGACCGTGATCGCGGAGGCCGTGACCAGCCCGGAGGTCTTGCGCACCATCTCGATGTAGTCGACCAGGACGAGCAGCACGAAGATGCCGACAAACACGCCGACGGCCGAGATCACGAAGCGGCCGGCGAAATAGCGCCCGAGCGTGTTGGTGACCATGCTCATGCGGTGGCCGGCCTTCCGAACAGGCGCGCGATCCGCGCATTGGACCTGTTGATGGCTTCGATCAATCCGGGGGGCGGCTCCACCACCACGCCGCCGATGATCATCCAGAGCCCGACGCCGATGCCGCCGAGCAGCATCAGGTACTGTGCGCCGACGGCAAGCGACGATTTCACCGCCATCACCGAGCAGGCGAATCCAGCCATGCGCAGGCCAAGCACCGCGAGAACCGAACCGCCGATCGAGAAATTGCGACTCTGGCGCGTCGTGCGCGGCGCGCCCAGGAAGGCGAATGTGAGTGCGGCAAATGCGAACGGATAGATCGGCGCCATGAAGCGGTCGTGCAATTCGGCGCGGAACTGGCCGGACAGTTGATCAAAGGTCGGATCATCAGCCGCGGGCCAGATCAATTCCCACAGATATCGCTCGCGAATCCCCAGCGTGACGTCGCGCTGGCTGGAGAATTTCGACATGTCGAACGCGTAGCGGCCGAAGGCGACGAGGGCAGGGTCGCGCTTGCCGGCTTCGAATCGCTGCAGGTTGCCGTCCTCCAGCACCAGATACGAACCATTCTCGTTCTTCAGCACCGTGCCATGGTCGGCGATGATGGTGACGCGCTCCTTGGGATCGCGGCGATCGTCGACAAAGATGCCGCCGAGCACGCCGCCCGGCAGGCGTTCACGAATCCGAATCGTCAGGTTCTGGTCGAGCTGGGCGAAGCGGCCGGGCTGCAGGATATTGGTGAGCACGTCGGCGGTGATCTCGGCGTCCCATTGCTTGATGCGCCGCATGCCGTCGGGCGCGAGATAGGCGCCGATGAAGGCGACCAGCGCGGCGACCACGCAGGTGGAATAGAAGAAGGGACGGAACAGGCGGAATGGAGAAAAGCCCGCCGCGTTCATCACGATGATCTCGGAATCGGTCGCGAGCTTGTTCAGCGTGTGCGAGACCGCGATCATCAGCGCGATCGGCGCGATGATCAGGACGAGTGCCGGAATCACTAGGCCAGTGATGCCGAGGAAGGTGATGATGGTCTGACCTTGGCTGGTCATCAGGTCGATGCCGCGCAACGCCTGGGTAATCCAGATCACGCCGGTGAGGCTGATCAGGACTACCGCAAACGACGCGAGCGTCGTGCGGAAAATATACCTGTCAATCGACCCCATCCCGTTACCGCAAGATCCCACTTGGCACGCCAAAACGCACGGCTTCCCGACCAATCCCTTCGAAGGGCTCCCCTTTGGCCGTGCCGCTTATCCGTCCAGCCGTCATCCTCTCATTACCATCCCTTTGATCCGTCAACAAAATGGCTGAGCCAAGGCGCGTCTTCCATATGGTTAATTATTCCTCTTTGTGACGTTCCAGCCACGCCGCGCTTGGCAGTGCGGCGGCCGGCAGGCCATAGTGTTGATAAACCCCGGGGCTGACCGATCTGGACGGCCGCGAACCAACATTCCACTTACTACCCACGCAAGCCGGTTCCCGCCTGCGACAGCCCTGATTCTGGAGGAGTTTACCGATGTCCGACGCCGTAAAGGTCGGCTTTGTCCCGTTTTCCGCGCCCGTCCGGGGCCTGATGGTGGTGTTTTGCGATGAGGCCCTGAAGTTCGGCGCGGCGACCGACAAGGCGCTTGGGAAGGCGGCGGAGACGGTCAAGCGGGCAGCCGCGGCCAACCAGTTCAAGGGCAAGAGCGGCGCGATTCTCGATATCCTGGCGCCGGAGGGAATCAAGGTCGAACGCCTGATCGTTGTCGGAACCGGCAAGGCGTCGGCGCTCAAGGAGAAGGATTTTCTCAAATTCGGTGGTGTCGCTGCCGGCAAGCTGAACGCGGCGACAGATACCGTCACCGTGATCGCCGAGTTGGCCGAAGGCGCGATGAAGGCGGAGCAGGCTGCCGCCATCGCCTCCGGTATACGGCTCCGGGCCTATAAATTCGATCGTTACAAGACCAAGAAGAAGGACGGCGAGAACGAACAGGTGCGCGCCGATGTCTCGATCGCGGTCGACGATGTCGCCGCCGCCAGGAAGGCATTTGCGCCTGACGCCTCCATTGTCGAAGGCGTCGTCATCGCGCGTGACCTCGTGAACGAGCCGCCGAACGTGCTCTATCCCGAGGAGTTCGCACGCCGCGCCAGCCAGCTCCGCAAGATCGGCGTCGACGTCGAGGTGCTCGACGTCAAGGCGATGACCAAGCTCGGCATGGGCGCGCTGCTCGGCGTTGCGCAGGGCTCGGCGCGGCCCGGCCGCGTGGTGATCATGCGCTGGAACGGCGGCAAGAAGAGCGAGCAGCCGGTGGCATTCGTCGGCAAGGGCGTCTGCTTCGATACCGGCGGTATCTCGATCAAGCCGGCCGGAAGCATGGAGGACATGAAGGGCGACATGGGCGGCGCGGCCTGCGTGGTCGGGCTGATGCACGCGCTGGCCGCGCGCAAAGCCAAGGTCAACGCGGTCGGCGCCATCGGCCTGGTCGAGAACATGCCCGACGGCAACGCTCAGCGTCCCGGCGATATCGTCAAGTCGATGTCGGGCCAGACCATCGAGATTATCAACACCGACGCCGAAGGCCGGCTCGTGCTCGCCGACGTGCTCTGGTATGTGGCCAAGAAATTCAAGCCGAAGTTCATGGTTGATCTGGCGACACTGACCGGAGCGATCATGGTCGCGCTCGGCACCGAGCATGCCGGCCTGTTCTCTAATAATGACGAATTGGCCGATCGGCTCATCAAGGTCGGGCAGGAGACCGGCGAGCGGGTGTGGCGGATGCCGCTCGGCTCCGAATACGACAAGCTGATCGATTCGCAGTTCGCCGACATGAAGAATACCGGCGGCCGCCACGGCGGCTCGATCACCGCGGCGCAGTTCCTGCAACGCTTCGTCGACGGCACGCCCTGGGCGCATCTCGACATCGCGGGAACCGCGATGGGCGCGCCGAAGACCGACATCAACCAGAGCTGGGGCTCGGGCTACGGCGTTCGCCTGCTGGACCGCCTGGTCGCGGACTATTACGAGGCGAAGAAATAAGCAGGAATGACCGAGGTCCTGTTCTATCATCTGCAGGGCATGTCGCTGGAGAGCGTGCTGCCGCCGCTGCTCGAGAAATCGCTCGAGCGCGGCTGGCGCGTGGTGGTGCAATCGACGTCGCTGGAGCGCGCCGAGGCGCTCGACGCGCATTTATGGACCTACAGCGACGATTCCTTCCTGCCGCATGCCACCTGGCGTGTCGCCGACGCATCGGATCAGCCGATCATCCTTTCGATCGACGACGGTAATCCGAACCGCGCCAACGTGCGCTTCCTGATCGATAATGCGGCGATGCCCGAAGACAGCGGCAGCTATGAGCGGCTGGTGCTGGTGTTCAACGGCGACGACGCTGAAGCCGTTGCGGCGGCGCGCGCGAACTGGACCGCCTGCAAGGCGAACGGATTCGAGGTGACCTATTGGCAGGCCGACGAGCGCGGCCGCTGGCAGCGCCGGCAATAGAAGGTTGCGGAATTAATGATAATTTGCACTTTGTGTCCCGGAGTCGGCGGGAAGCCACGGTCATGCCGCAAAGGGATGGTCGGACAAAGATTTTAGGGCAAAGGCGCGCGCCGCGCGTAAGGCTTGGGGTATCGCTCCGCGCAAAAAAGCGCGGCGGGACAAGAGGGTAGAGACGGGAGCCCAATCGATCGTGCGAGACGGAAAACTTATTCGGAAACCTCTGTTGGCCCTGCTGCTGCTTGCGCCGGTCATCTCCGGCTGTTCCGGCGGCTCGGATATTTTCTCGAGGGATGCCGAATGGTTCTCGCGGCCTGGCCGGCTGTTCATCCGCAACATTTCGATCGAGACGCCACCGCTGTCGCCGACCAAGCCGGTCACCGCCGAGGACATGGTCAGCGCCGAGGGCGGATGCCCCGGGATGGCGCCGGCGGGGCCTGCGAATGCCAATGCGCTCGCCGACGGCGCCGGCGGCGCACCACCGCCGCAGAGTACCGGGACAGTCGCGCTGGGACACACCGAGTGCGATGTGGTCCGCGGCATCGGCGCGCCCGACAATGTCGCTCTCTCCAAGAATGAACGCGGCGATCGCGTCGCCGTCGTCACTTATACGCACGGGCCGCGCGCCGGCATCTACACGTTCACCTCCGGCCGCCTGTCGTCGATCGAGCGTATTGACGTGCCCGCGCCGCCGCCGAAGGCCGGCAAGCCGAAGGCGAAGAAGCACGCGGCGACGTAAGGTCGGCGAATTTCAATAGTGGGCAAAAGCGCGCTAGCGCTGTGCCCACCATCTGACGCTCTGCTCGTGATGGTGGGCACGCCCACCCGACAGGGTCGCTGCAGACTTCTGATTCAATTTTCAAACAGCGGACCCTACGTCAGCTTCAAACAGCAGTAGGGATGTGCATCCGCATTCTCGCGGCGTATCACGCCCGAGCTTTGCATCACTTTCCGCCCTCCTCGAAGGCAGAGGGCGCAGGGAAAGCCGGGTGCCGGTTGCACCCATGGGTCCCGTGCAACAAAAAGCACGGGGGTAGGACCACAGGTTCAACCGAAGCATTCCGGCTTTCCCTGCGCGATGGTGTTACGGTTTCCTTCGTGCTCTCCTCGGTGACCGGGCTTTCTTGCCACCGTCGCTCTGTTCAACGAACAAAACTTAGCGCCAGCGTCGGGGCGCCAGGACCACACGACTTCGCCGTCCGCTGATGCTGCGTTCGTCTATCGCAACATCCGCGTCCACCGCATCTCACCGCAACGTTCGTGACGATCGCGACCCGCCCCTCATCTGGGTGAGACGCGCGGAGTCATAGTGCTGATTTGCCCGACGGCGGAAGCGGAATGTTTTTCGCGCGAGGGCTGGACGGGGCAAATCACGTTGATCGGCTTAAGGAAAATCGCGCGAACGACACGACGCCGTCATGCCCGGGCTCGTCCCGGGCATCCACGTCCTTTGCCTCCGTGGACAGGAGAGAACGTGGATGGCCGGGTCAAGCCCGGCCATGACGGAGGAGAGGATTGCGCAATGCGTCCCTCAGTCATTCCGGGGCATCGCGAAGCGATGAGCCCGGAATCCATTTCTCCGCCAGCGCAAGTGGTTGAATGGATTCCGGGTTCGCGCTTCGCGCGCCCCGGAATGACGGAGAGTGCTGAGCTTGGGGCCCGCCCCTCGAGATGCCGCTTCGCTGCTCCTCGGAATGAGGCGGCATGGGCTAAACTAACCCGCCGCTTCATCCGAGAGCGAGCTTGCTTCCAGCCATTCTTCTTCGGCGCGCTGCAGTGCGGTTTCTGCGCCGGCGCGTGCCTGGGCGAGTTGTGCTGCCTGCTTCGGATCGCGTGTGAACAGGTCCGGCAGCGCGAGCGCCGCGTCGATCTTGGCAATGATTCCGGTGATGCGTTCGATCTCGGCTTCGGCTTGCGCGATCCGCTGCTTCGGAGGGATGCGCTTCTCGCTTTTCGGACGCTCGGGCTTGGTGCTCTCCTTGCTGCGTTCGCGCGAAGCCGGGCGTATCTCATTCGCGGACAATATCGTCCTGCGGTAGTCGTCGAGATCGCCGTCATAGCTCGTCACGGTGTGGTTGGCGACGACCCAGAGCCGGTCGGCGCAGGCCTCGATCAGGTAGCGGTCGTGCGAGACCATCAGCACCGCGCCGGGAAAATCATTGATCGCTTCGGCGAGCGCAGCGCGGCTGTCGATGTCGAGATGGTTGGTCGGCTCGTCCAGGATGATCATGTTGGGCGCGGCGAAGGTCGCAAGGCCGAGCAGCAGCCGTGCCTTCTCGCCGCCCGACAGGCTCTTCACCAGCGTATCGCCCGCCTTGCCGGAAAAGCCGATGGCACCGACGCGGGCGCGCACCTTGCTCTCCGGCGCGTCCGGCATCAGCTTGCGGATGTGGTCGTAAGGCGAGCCGTCGAGATTGAGCTCGTCGACCTGATGCTGCGCGAAATAGCCGACCGAGAGCTTTTCCGCGCGCGTGATCTTGCCGGAGAACGGCGCGAGCCGGCCCGCGAGCAGCTTCACCAGAGTCGACTTGCCGTTGCCGTTGGCACCTAACAGGGCAATGCGGTCGTCGGTATCGATGCGCAGCGTCACGCGGTTCAGCACCGGCTTGTTCGCATCATAGCCGACGGCGACGTCATCGACGGCGATGATCGGCGGCGACAGCGTCCTCTCGGGCACCGGAAACGAGATATCGTGTACGTCCTGCGTCACCAGCGCGGTGACCGGCTTCATCCGCTCCAGCATCTTCATCCGCGATTGCGCCTGCCGCGCCTTCGAAGCCTTGGCCTTGAATCGGTCGACGAAGGCCTGCAGCCGCTTGCGCTCCTCCGCCTGGCGCTTGGCGTGCTTTGCATCGAGCATTTCGCGCGTGGCGCGCTGCTCCTCGAACGAGGAATAGGTCCCCTTGTAGAGCGTCAGCCTGCGGTGATCGAGATGCAGGATCTGGTCCACGGAGGTGTCGAGCAGGTCGCGGTCATGGCTGATCACGATCACGGTACGCGGATAGTGGGCAAGATGATCCTCCAGCCACAGCGTGCCTTCGAGGTCGAGATAGTTGGTCGGCTCGTCCAGCAGCAACAGGTCGGGCGCGGCAAACAGCGTCGCGGCAAGCGCAACCCGCATGCGCCAGCCGCCGGAAAACTCGGCGCATGGCCGGGCCTGGTCGGCCGCCGAAAAGCCGAGGCCGCTGAGGATCGCGGCGGCGCGGGCAGGGGCGGAATGGGCGTCGATGTCGACGAGCCGGGTCTGGATTTCCGCGATCCGGTGCGGATCGTGCGCGGTCTCGGCTTCGCGCAGCAGCGCGTCGCGTTCGAGATCTGCCTTCAGCACGATCTCGATCAGGCTTTCGGGACCATTGGGCGCTTCCTGCGCGAGGCTGCCGATCCGCCAGCGCGGCGGAATCGTGATGCTGCCGGCTTCGAGCGGAAGATCACCGCGGATGGCATGAAACAGCGTCGACTTGCCGACACCATTGCGGCCGACAAAGCCGACCCGGGCGCCGGGAATGATCTGGACCGAGCTGTTCTCGATCAGAAGCCGCCCGGCGATGCGGACGGATATGTCGGAGATGGAAAGCATGCGGCGTTGTCACCGGAGCCGCCGCCAAACGCAACCCATCAATCCGGTAAATTATGCTCCAGCTTTTCAACTTTGCAGAGTTGCTCGAGCCCACCTCGAGGGCGGCCTGCTTCAATGCAGGCTGTCTTCCTCGCGCCGGCGCAGCTCGTCCAAGAGATGCTGCAACTGAGAGGTCAGCGACGACTCCGGGCGCAAGCTTTGCTGCAGCCGTTCGCCGACCGCGTCGCAAATGGACCGGCAGGTCTTGTGATCGAGCAGCTCAAAATCAGCGTGGCTTCGGCTATTCATGATCAGTCTCTCGGCGAGTTCCATCTCGCCTTGCTTGAACGAAAGCTCGCAAGGTCAAGTCCGACGGGCTGAATTTGTTTCCGATTATCGCGCATCGACATCCTCGCTCGTGGGTAGCAGACCAGCGGGTTCCATGCGCAAAAAAGCCCCGGCCTTGCGGCCGGGCTGCTCAAGTCTTGGGGGAGTTCAGGTTGGGGGAGTTCTGGTCAGGTCAGTAGCAGCGGTTGACGAGGCGCCAGCGGGGGCCCCAAGGGGTCGGCACCAGGCGCCGCGTGTAGCAGCCGCCATAACCGGGGCCGCCATAGTAGGCGGGGCCGCCGACAACGACGCGCGGACCCCAGCCCCAGCCACGATGCCAGCCACCGTGCCAACCGTCCCAGGCCGAGGCGGAGGTCGGCGCCAGCGCAGCCGCGCCGAGCGAGGCCGCGGCAAGAGCGACAAGCGAGAATTTACGTAGCATGGTCGTCTCCTCGAGTTTCGGCGCCGTCGGAAGCGCCGGCGGTGACAATATCGCCCGTGACGCCCTCGCTTTAGCTGTGTGGACAAGCTTCGAAGGCGTCCGATCGATGCAGAGCTTAGGCCGCGCCGCCTGAACGGGAGCGCGACGGCTGCTACAGAATGGGTTCACGTTCGTGAAATTGTCGTAATCCGGGCCGGCTAAGGCTGTGCCGGCCCCGGGGGCTGACGCTGATCCTGATCGCCAAATCGTGCCCAAACTAGAGGGCGAGGGCGACACCGGGTCGCTTGCCGTCGCAGGATCACGCCGATATAAGCCCCCGCAACTCGTTAACCAGCGTTTGCAAGGACGATATTATGGCGACTGAACGCACTTTCTCGATCATCAAGCCCGACGCGACGGAGCGTAACCTGACCGGCGCGGTCAACGCACTGATCGAGAAGGCCGGGCTCCGGATCGTGGCCCAGAAGCGGATTCGCATGACCCGTGAGCAGGCCGAGACCTTCTATGCCGTCCACAAGGCGCGTCCGTTCTTCGGCGAGCTGGTCGAGTTCATGACCTCCGGCCCGGTCGTGGTCCAGGTGCTGGAAGGCGAGGGGGCGATCGCCAAATACCGCGACGTGATGGGCGCCACCGACCCGTCCAAGGCCGCCGAAGGTACAATCCGCAAGCTCCATGCGAAATCGATCGGCGAGAATTCCGTGCATGGATCCGATGCTCCGGAGACGGCCGCGATCGAGATCGCGCAGTTCTTCTCGGGCAACGAGATCGTCGGCTAATACGCTGGAGGAGTTTCGGTTCTGATGGAATCAGAACCGAAACTCTAGATTCTTGTTTGACGCGTTTTCTTCACGCGAACCGGTGCCCACTTCGCTCGAAAACGCTCTAATACAACGAAGTTGCGGCGGGCTGGGCGTCGCGAGGAGTGGCCGCAAGGCCGAAAGGAAGCGCTGTGGACTGGCTGTGGCAGATCGTTGATCCCGCGAATCTCGCGGCTTTCTTCACGCAGTTCAAGAGCGAGATGGCGACCTCGACGTTCTGGGTCGCCGTCGGCAAGATCATATGGATCAATGTGCTGTTGTCGGGCGACAACGCCTTGGTGATCGCGCTGGCCTGCCGCGGGCTCGCGCCGCGCCAGCGGCTGTGGGGCATGATCTTCGGCGCGGCGGCCGCGGTGATTTTGCGCATCATCTTCACCGGCATCGTCACGACCTTGATGGAATTCCCCTACCTCAAGCTCGTTGGCGGGTTGGCGCTGATCGTGATCGCGGCAAAGCTGCTCGTTCCCGAACATGATGACGAGGACAGCGTGGATGCCGCCGCGCATCTGTGGGCGGCGGTGCAGATCGTCGTCGTCGCCGACATCGTCATGAGCCTCGACAACGTGATCGCGGTTGCCGCCGCTGCCAATGGCAGCGTGCCGCTTCTGGTGCTCGGCCTTGCGATCAGCGTGCCCCTGATCGTCGCGGGCGCGGCGTTGATCATGGCGCTGCTCAGCAAGCTGCCGGTGCTGGTCTGGGCCGGCGCGGCCCTGCTCGGGTGGATCGCCGGCGATGTGATCGCGACCGATCCGGCGGTCGATCCGAAGCTCGATGCGCTGTTTGCCGGTCCGGTCGGCAACACGCTCGATTCCTGGCTGGGCACGCTCGGCATCGGTCCGCATTTTGCCGGCGGCGGCCACGGCGGCGAGATCGCGCTGGCGCTGCTTGGCGTCATCGTGGTGCTGGTCGTCGGATCGATCTGGCGCCGGCGCGCGCTGCATCACGCCGAGCGGGCCGCCAAGGCGGCCTGAAAGGCTCGATGTTAAGGCTCGATGAGATGAAGTCGAATTGTATCCGCTATGGGTGCTGCCTCTTCACCTCTCCCTTCGGGAGAGGTGAACTTGCGGCCCCAGGCTGATTCAACCAAATGACATCATGCTCTCAGCGCCGTACGATCGAACCGGTGCGTCCGACCAGACGCGCCAGTTGCTTGAAGCGGCTGCCGACGCGGTCGGCGACGAGATCGACCATCCGGTGCTCGAACACCAGCATGAGTTTGCGTCCGTCGGTGCGGAAATGGGTTGCCGGCAGCACGCCGGGCCGTGCCGCCGAGATCAGGTGCGCGACGCGAAACGCGGCGCCAAGCAGGCGCGCGCGTTCGAGCATCGTGTGCGGCACCATCTCCTGGACGATTTCCGGCGGTTCGTTCTCCAGGCTCAGGCCGGCGTAGCGGTAGAACACCGAGAGCGCGACGAAGGTGCGGCCCTGATGGGTGATGGAGCCGAAATTGCCGTTGGTGATGAGGCTGAGCGTTTCCTCGCCGCGGTGATCGGGATGCACCCGCCAGCCGATATCAGACAACAGGCAGGCGGCATGACGCAGCCTGCGGTCCTCGTCGGTCTCGCGCAGCTTCACGACGCGCACCAGCCGATCGGTCCAGGCGATCAGTTCCTCCGCGTGGCGTGCCGATCGCGAGAGCAGGCCGTTCATGGTCTGCGCTGCGCAGATCAGGCCATCCTTGGCGCGCTCGGCTGGCGGCAGCATTTCGTAGAACAGGCCTTCGCGCACGCCGAAGGTGGAGAACACGATCGTCTTCGGCTTTGCCACCCGGATGATGTATTCAAGAACGAGCGCGGCGTAGGTGAGCAGCGGCCGGCGGGCGTCGGCCACAGCCTCGATATTGGCGAGCAAATTGGCGGCCGCCAGCCGGCGCAAGCGCTGCGCGAAATCGAGCGCGTCAGCGGCGGGAATCGAATAGCCGTGCATCACCTTGAGCGGATAGCCGCTCTGGATGATGTGAATGCGCGCCAGCGCGCGCCAGGTGCCGCCGACCGCGTAGAAATTGCGGCCGCGGCCGGCCTTGAGCTGCGGAACCTCGGACAGTTCGTTGCGGACGATGCGCTCGGCGCGTTTCAGCGATTTGTGCGAGAGGTCCTGCAGCGCGAGGCTGCCGAGCGGCAGCGTCACGCCGCTGTGGACGCGATTGCCCTTGACGTCGATCAGTTCGACCGAGCCGCCGCCGAGATCGCCGACGATGCCGTCGGGCTTGTGCACGCCGGAGACGACGCCCAGGGCGGAGAGCTTGGCTTCCCGTGGACCCGATAGAATTTCGATCCGCGTTCCGCAGATGCGCTCGGCCTCGGCGATGAAATCGGCACCGTTCCTGGCGTCGCGACAGGCGGCCGTCGCGATCGCATAGACGCGGCCGACCCTCTGGATCCGGCACAGCGCGCGAAACCGCCGCAGCGCCGTCAGCGCTTTTGCGACCGCATCCTCGGCAAGAAGGCCGGTGCTCTGCACCTCGCGGCCGAGACCGCACAGCGCCTTCTCGTTGAACAGCGTTGTGAGGTTACGCGACAGCGACTCGTAGATCACGAGACGCACCGAGTTGGAGCCAATATCGATGACAGCGACGCTGGTAGCGCGCTTGCGCGGTCGCTTCACCGGAAAGTCCCCTTGTGGTGGCTAGAGCATTTTCGGTTCTGATTGAATCAGAACCGAAGCTCTAGATTGTTGTTTTGACGTGTTTTCTTCACGCGAACCGGTGTCCACTTCGCTCGAAAACGCTCTAGCGCTCGCTGCGGCGAGTGAGACGGCGCGGCGAAGATTCCTTGAGAGACTTTCCACGGCCCGACAGACTCGGATTCGTCATGAAGTAATTATGAAGGTTGAAAGGCTCTTCGCCTTTCGCGGCCTTCATACGCGTTGACGATCCATCGGGCAACAATCGCCAGCTCTGCTCCGTATCCTTCAGATTCGCGACCATGATCTGTTCGAGAACCTGCTGATGAACCGTGGGATTTTGCAGCGGGCAGAGCACCTCGACACGGCGGTCGAGGTTCCGCGGCATCATGTCGGCAGAGGAGATATACACAGCCGCTTTCGCGCTGGGCAGCCCATATCCCATGCCGAAGCAATAGATTCGGCCGTGTTCCAGGAAGCGGCCGATCACCGATTTGACGCGGATGTTCTCGGAAAGTCCTGATAACCCCGGCCTGAGGCAGCAGATGCCGCGCACCACGAGCTCGATCGGCACTCCCGCCTGCGATGCTTCATAGAGCGCGTCGATGATGTCGGGGTCGACGAGCGAGTTCATCTTCATCCAGATCGCGGCAGGCCGGCCATGACGCGCGTGACCGATCTCGCCCTGGATGTGCTCGATGACGCGCTTGCGCAGCGTGAGCGGCGACACCGCCATCTTTTCGATGTCGCTCGGCTCGGCATAGCCGGTGACGTAGTTGAACACGCGCGCGGCGTCGCGGCCGATGACCGGATCGCAGGTGAAGTAGGAGAGATCGGTGTAGATGCGCGCGGTCACCGGATGGTAGTTGCCGGTGCCGGTGTGGACGTAAGTGGTAAGATTGCTGCCCTCGCGGCGCACCACCATCGACAACTTGGCGTGGGTCTTGAGCTCGATGAAGCCGTAGACCACCTGCACGCCGGCGCGTTCGAGGTCGCGCGCCCAGCGGATGTTGGCTTCCTCGTCGAAGCGGGCCTTCAGCTCGATCAGCGCCGTGACCGACTTGCCGGCCTCAGCCGCTTCCGCGAGCGCGCGCACGATCGGTGAATTCTGCGAGGTGCGATAGAGCGTCTGCTTGATGGCGACGACCTCGGGATCGCGTGCGGCCTGCTGCAGGAACTGCACCACGACGTCGAAGGATTCGTAGGGGTGGTGGACGATCAGGTCCTTCTGGCGGATCGCGGCAAAGATATCGCCGCCATGGTCGCGCACCCGTTCCGGATGGCGCGGCACATAGGGGGTGAATTCGAGATCGGGCCGGTCGAGCCGGGTGAGTTGCGACAGCTCGTTCATGGCCAGCACGCCGTCGACCAGGAAAACCTCGTCGTCGGCGGCGTTGAGTGCGTGCTGCACGAACAGGCGCAGCTCCTCCGGCATCTTGGCCTCGATCTCCAGCCGGATCACCGATCCGCGCCGGCGTCGCTTCAACGCGGTCTCGAACGTGCGGACGAGGTCTTCGGCTTCTTCCTCGATTTCGATTTCGGAGTCGCGGATGACGCGGAAGGCGCCCTGGCCCATGACCGTGTAGCCCGGGAACAGACGTCCGATGAAGAGGCCGGTGGCCTGCTCCAATGTGATCAGGCGCAGCCGGCCCTCACTGGGGATGCGGATGAAGCGGTCAATCTTGCCGGGCATGCGGATCAGCGCGTTCATCGCCTTGCCGTCGGAGATCCGGGACAATTGCAGCGCCACCGTGAAGCCGAGGTTGGGAATGAACGGGAAGGGATGTGCCGGATCGATCGCGAGCGGTGTCAGCAGCGGGAAGATGCTGTGGAGGAAATGATCCTCGATCCAGGCCCGCTCCGTCTTGGTGGCGTCTCGCCCGTCGACGAGCTGGATGCCAACTTCCGAGAGCATCGTGCGCAGGTCGCTCCAGATCGCCTGCTGGTCGGAGGCGAGCCTGGAGACGGTCTGGTTGATCAGGACGAGCTGTTCGGATGGCGTCAGCCCGTCGGGGCTGCGCTCGGGAATGCCTTCACGGACCTGCGCCTTGATACCGGCGACGCGGACCATGAAGAACTCGTCGAGGTTATTGGCTGAAATTGACAGGAATCTCACCCGCTCGAGCGCGGGGTGGCCGGGATTGACGGCCTCTTCCAGCACGCGGCGATTGAAATGCAGCCAGGAAAGCTCGCGGTTGATGAAGCGTTCGGGGCTCGTCGCGACCGCCGGCAGCCCTTCAGCAACCTGTTCTTTCTCTTGTACTTCAATAGGTTGCGCCGATTCCATGAAGTTCTCGATCCATTCGAGTTCAGGCCCAGAGCGACTTAAGCAAATGCAACGTAAACCCTGTGATAAGTGGATGACGTTTCGATGACATTGACGTTCCGGAAGCCCGCGCCGTCAAGTCACAGGGATCAGGCGTTGCGCCACAGTTCCGCTGCCAGCGCCCGCGTCACCGGCCGGCCGAGCCGCAGCGCCTCGCTGTCGAGCAGCTCCACCGCCTGGCGGGCGGCGGCGTAGGAACGCTCGATCCGGCTGGCGAGATAGCTCACCAGTGATTCGTCTACGGTCATCTGTCGGTCCGTGCAGTATTTGACGATCAGGCCGCGAAACAAGAGATCGTCTGGCGGCAACAATGACACGGTCGGTACCGCGCGCAGCCGTGACCGGAGGTCGCGCAATTCGATCTCGAACGCGGACGGCGGAATGCGAGCGGTCATCAGCACGAAGGCTTCGTCCTGGCGGGCAAGATTGAGCAAGTGAAACATCGCGCGCTCGTCGAAGCCGTGCGGGTTCAGGTCTTCGACCACGAGTGCACCCGTCGCAAGGTCCGCCGGCACGGCCTCGGCCGACAGTGCGTGCGCCGCTGTCGAGCGCGCGCCGGCCCGCTCGGCCCAGATCGCGGCGAGGTGGCTTTTGCCCGATCCTTCGGGGCCGACCAGCAGCATGATGCGGTTCGGCCAGTCGGGCCAGCTCTCGATCAGAGCAAGGCCGGCCTCATTCGCCGTTCCCTCCAGGAAGTCGTCGCGGGTCAGGCTCTCCGCATGTGGCAACGCCAACGCAAGCTGACGAGGGTGAACGCTACCTGCCACGCAAAACTCTCCGGGACTTCCGTTCTCTTGACGCGTTTTCTTTACGCGAACCGGTGCCCACTTCGCTCGAAAACGCTCTTTACGCTCTAACGCGCTTCGATCGTGCTCATGTGCCGCACCCACTCCACGAGATAGAGGGAGACGGAAACCAAAGTAAAGATGGTGACAAATCCCATCAGGATCAGATCGTAAGGCCTTGGCTGGAAACCGAAACCGAGCGAGGCCAGCACCAGGGCTGCGAAGGCAACCTGAGCCCCCGTGTTAAGTTTCGAGACCATCAGCGGTTTTATCTCGACCGGCTTGTCGAACAGCCAGGACACAATCACAGCCGCTACGATCATGATGTCGCGCGAGACCACGAGGATGACGAGCCAGCGCGGCACCGCGCCCCAGATCCCGAGCGCGACGTAGATCGACACCAGCAGCGCTTTGTCGGCCAGCGGATCGAGCAGGGCGCCGAGCTCGCTCGTCATGTTGAAGCGCTTGGCGAGGAAACCGTCGACGGCGTCGCTGACGCCAGCAATCACGAAGATCGCAAAGGCGATTTCCATCTGGCTGGAGACGATCGCCCAGACGATGACCGGCACCAGAATGATGCGGCCCAGCGTGATGATATTGGGTATGCTCAACTCGGTCGCTTCCCGGCTACCGGCCTGAATTCACGGAAGATTCGGCCCTTTTGGGGGCTGAGCCGGCTGTTATCTACATAGTATACCGCCTGCCGCCTTGCGAGCCATTGCGCGGGGGCGGAATTCCTCGTAACCAGCCGTCTTCAACTGGAATTTTGCATGACCGAGCGCAAGAACGGCCTCACTTACGCGGATTCCGGCGTCGACATCGATGCCGGCAACCGGCTGGTCGATCTGATCAAGCCGATGGTCCGCGCCACCGCGCGCGCCGGCGCGGACGCCGAGATCGGCGGCTTCGGCGGCCTGTTCGACCTGAAGGCGGCCGGCTTCAAGGATCCCGTGCTGGTGGCCGCGACCGATGGCGTCGGCACCAAGGTCAAGATCGCGATCGAGA
Organism: Bradyrhizobium sp. LeoB3; assembly: GCF_055456055.1. Taxonomy (NCBI): domain Bacteria; kingdom Pseudomonadati; phylum Pseudomonadota; class Alphaproteobacteria; order Hyphomicrobiales; family Nitrobacteraceae; genus Bradyrhizobium; species Bradyrhizobium sp. LeoB3. The sequence continues at coordinate 70,480 of NZ_JBVBEF010000017.1, read as the reverse complement.
CCGGGCTGCATGACGGGATCGGCATCGACCTGGTGGCGATGGCGGTCAACGACCTCGTGGTGCAGGGCGCGGAACCGCTGTTCTTCCTCGACTATTTTGCCTGCGGCAAGCTCGACCCGGAGGCGACCGCCGCGATCGTCGCGGGTGTCGCCGAGGGCTGCCGCGAATCCGGCTGCGCGCTGATCGGCGGCGAGACCGCGGAGATGCCGGGGCTCTACAAGGACGGCGATTACGACCTTGCCGGGTTTGCAGTCGGCGCCGCCGAACGCGGGACGCTGTTGCCGCGGCCGGATATCGCCATCGGCGATGCCGTGATCGGCCTTGCTTCCTCCGGCGTTCACTCCAACGGATTTTCGCTGGTGCGCAAGATCGTCGAGCAGTCGCGGGTCAGCTTCGACGCGCCGGCGCCGTTCTCGCCGGTCATGACGCTCGGCGGCGCGCTGCTGGCGCCGACCAAGCTCTATGTCAAATCGTGCCTGCGCGCGATCCGTGAGACCGGGGCGATCAAGGGGCTCGCCCACATCACCGGCGGCGGCTTCACCGACAACATTCCGCGGGTGCTGCCGAAGCATCTGGGCGTCGGTATCGATCTGGCCCGGCTGCCGGTGCTGCCGGTGTTCAAATGGCTGGCGGAAGCGGGCGGCATCGCCGAGCTCGAACTGCTGCGCACCTTCAACTGCGGCATCGGCATGATCGCGATCGTGAAAGCGGATGCGGTCGAGCGCGTCATGGAGGTGTTCACCGAAAGCGGCGAGACCGTGACGCTGCTCGGTGAGGTGATCCACGCGACCGGCGATCATCGCGTCGTCTACAACGGCCATCTCGATCTTTCGCAATGAAGCGCAAAGTCGCCATCCTGATTTCCGGGCGCGGATCGAACATGGTCGCGCTGATCGAGGCCGCGAAGGCGGAAGACTTTCCGGCCGAGATCGTTGTGGTGATCTCCAACCGCGCCGACGCGGCGGGCCTCGCCAAGGCCAGCGCGAGCGGCATTCCGACCATCGTCATCGAGAGCAAGCCGTTCGGCAAGGACCGCGCCGGCTTCGAGGCGATGCTGCAGCGTGCGCTCGACGAGAAGAACGTCGAACTGATCTGCCTCGGCGGCTTCATGCGGCTGTTCACGGCCGAATTCGTGCAGCGCTGGTACGGCAGGATGCTCAACATCCATCCGTCGCTATTGCCGTGCTTCCCTGGCCTCGATCCGCATGGCCAGGCGCTCAAGGCCGGCGTGAAGATCTCGGGCGCAACCGTGCATTTCGTGATCCCGGAGACCGATGCCGGGCCGATCGTGGTGCAGGGCGCGGTGGCGGTGGCCGATGACGATACGCCCGAGACGCTGGCGGCCCGCGTCATCCAGATCGAGCATCAGATCTATCCGGAAGCGCTGCGGCTGCTTGCGGCAGGCCGGCTCAGGCTGGAGGGCGATGTCTGCAAGACGGCGGAGAGCGCAAAGCTATCCGGCACGCTGATTTCGCCCGCGGCGAAATAGTGCAACGCTACATCTGACGCCATAAAGAAATCCCCCCGGGGTGATGCCGGGGGTAGCAATCATGATTGCCTGAGTGGATCGTGATGGAGTCTAGGAGACCTTGAGGTTTTCCGCGGATGCCTTGCCGCGGTTCTCCACAAGGTCGTACTCGATCGTTTGGTTTTCGTTGAGCGTAGAGAGTCCCGCACGCTCAACCGCCGAGATATGGACGAAGACGTCCTTGTCGCCGACGGCCGGCTTGATGAACCCATAACCCTTGGTCGGGTTGAACCACTTGACGGTACCCTTCGGCATCGCCTGTCTCCTCGTCTAGACGTAAAAAAGACGCGGCCACGCTTCGCGCGTGCCACGCCACAAACCGGCTTCCGGCAGTCTGATCAAATTCCGATTCTTAGACTTCAAGGTCACGAAACGCACAGTCGAACGGCCCAATCCGATTGTACCGGTGATTGCAACACGAAAATTGCGGGTTAGCAAGCCTTTGGTGTGCCACGGAAAATCGGTGCTCCGCGGCAACGCCTGTGGCCGATCGACAACAACGTTGCGGCTTCGGGCGAAGTGTGCCGGGCCGCGCGATTGACGCTCCCGGCGAGTTAAGGGCAAATCGGCCGATATCGATCGCTTTTTTCGCATTTTTCAGGTTCGCGTCGTTTGGGAATTAAATACATGCGATGCTGGTGGCGCCCGTCGCGAGCAAGCTCCGCCGGAGGGTGCCGCGGCCTTGCATGGGCGTTTGCGGCCGCGCTTTGCTTGGCCATCGGCACGATCGGTTCGGCGCAGGCGCAATCGCGGCCGCCGACGATGCCCACACCAACCCCGACTCCACCCTCAGCGCCCAGCCCGACGCCGAGCGTAAGTCCGGCGCCGATCCCGTCGCTGACAGCCAGCATGGTTAACGCCGATCTCGCGGCGGGCTCGGCGATAGCCAATCTTGGCAGCAACTTCCTGGAGCGGATCGGCAACCAGGCGACCAGTGGCTTCAACCGGTTATGGCGGACCAACCCCGGTGGAGGAGGTGCCTCCGAGAGCGTCGAGGCGCCGCGCTTTCGCACCTGGGTCGAGGGCTACGGCATCTCCGCGCGCAACGACGCCGTCGGGGATTTCGTCGGCGACCGCCGCAAGACCTGGGGCGGGGTGGCCGGCATCGGGGCGCGGATCGCCCCAGGCATCAATCTCGGTTTCTCCGTCGACCAGAGCCGCACCGACATCGATGTGCCGCTCGCGCTGCAATCGGCCGCCATCGATCTGAGCCAACTCGGTGCCCACGCCACCGTCGACAAGGGGCCGTGGACCTGGGCGATCGCCGTGGTGCACGGCTTCGGCAACATCCGCTCCAGTCGCGATACCGGTCTTGGTTTTGCCACGACGGGTTACAACGCCAAGCTCGATGGCGCGCTGAGCGAGCTCAGCTATTACTGGGACAAGGACCAGAGCCGCATCGTGCCGAAAGCGAGCCTCGAATATGTCCGCGCCAGGACCGGATCATTCCAGGAATTCGGCGGCCTCGATCCCGTTTTTGCCAGCGCCGCCACCGTGGAGCGGATGCGGGTCATGATCGGGGCGGAAGTCGGACACTACTGGATCTTCGACCAGAAGGTGTTGGACCTTTCGGCCTATGGCAAGTTCGTCGACAATGTCGCGCAGAACTTTGGCGATATCACCGTCAGCCTCGGCAGCCAGAGCATCACGCTGCAGGGCATTGCCGAAAGCCAATATGGCGCAGATGCCGGCGCGGCGGCGTCGCTCAACCTGACCAATACCGCGCGGCTCTACCTCAACTACGATGGCAAATTCCGCGCCGCGATGCAGTCGCACCAGGGCACTGTCGGCGTCGAGTTCAAGTGGTAGTCGCCTCGGTCGGGAAAGGCTTTGGAGCCACGTAGTTCTGCAATCCGAAATGTTCGCGCGATCCCACCATCAACGGCGTCAATTCGTCGGGATGGACGAATTCGTCTCGGAAGCAGGCATAGACCTTGGGATCGAAGATGCTCTTCAGCCATTCGATCATCAGCGTGTGACGGTCCGAGTGGCGGAACTGACGATGATAGCAGAGCCATAGATCCAGTTGGTGGTTGACGCCGAGGTCGACTGCGACCAGCGGCGCGCCGAGCGCAATCACCGAGCTCGGCAGGAAGCCGATTCCCGCGCCCTGTTCGACGGCGTAGAGCGCGGCCACGCTGGAATTGGTGGAAATGCCGACGATGCCCTCCAGCGAGTCCACGCCGAGGATCCGCTTGTAGGTGCCGTCGCCATGCGGCACGCCATCCTGCTTGACGATGCGATGGTGCCTTAGCTCCGCGATCGATGTCGGCAGGCCATAGGCATCGCGATAGGCTTTCGAGGCGAAAGCGTGGATGTGCAACCGGCCGATCTTCGTCGCGATCAGTTCGGGATCGCTGGGGCGCTCGACCTGCAGCGAGATGTCCGCCTCCTGCCGCGGAACTTCAGCGCAGTCAGATACGCAACGCAGCTCGACGATGATGTTGCGGTAGGTCCGCTCGAACGTGATCAGCCGCGGCAGCACCCAGAAGTTCCCGGGTGCCTCGGTCACCGCGATCCGCACGGTGCCGCTCACCTCCGCCGGCGCCCGCGCGCGCCTGACGATGTTGAGGCTGAGACGCTCCATCTGTTCCACATCGAACAGCAGCGCCCGTCCTTCGCCGGTCAGCGCCAGTTGTGCCTCGTCGCGCGAAAACAGTTGGCAGCCGAGATCGTCCTCGAGCTTGGCGATCTTGCGCATCATTGCGGTTGCCGGCACGCCGAGGACGTCGGCGGCGCGGCTGAAGCTGCGGTTCCGTGCGCAGAGCAGGAACACCCGCAAATCTCCCCACTCAGGGCGAAGCGCGTCTTCAAGTTTCTTGCGCTGCATGGGCGCAGCGCTGCCGACCAGATCATGCGGCATACGTTTCTTGTCCCGTGTAAAGGGATGATGCCGCAACCTATGGGATGAAAGTGCACAAAGTGTTGCTTGCGACCTGGAATTTCAACACAAGTCCGCTGGGTTTGCGCACGGCGATAACTACCCGGCTACTCCTTGGCGCGTTCCACCTTGACCACGCGTCCCTTGTCGATCGCAAGCGCCAGCCGGCCGTGCTTGAGCTTGAGTGCCGCTTCGCCGAATAATTCGCGGCGCCAGCCGTGCAGGGCGGCGACGTCGGCATGATCGTCGGCGGCGATCTGCTCGAGATCGTCGACGGTCGCGATCACCTTGCTTGCGACTGCGTGCCGCTCGGACGTCATCCTGAGCAGCACCTTCAACAGTTCGACGATCGCCGCACCGTTGGAATTGTTGCGCGGCTTCTCGATCTTCGGCAGCTTGGCGAAATCCCGGGCGAGCCCGCGCTGCACGGCGGCAATGATGTCCGTGCCCCATTTCGAGCGCTCAAATCCTTTCGGCAGCGAGCGCAGGTTGGCAAGCTTCTCCAGCGACGTCGGCGCATGCGTTGCGATATCGCCCACCGCCTCGTCCTTCAGCACGCGCGAACGCGGCACGTCGCGGCTCTGCGCCTCCTGCTCGCGCCATGCGGCGACCTCGATCAGCACTGCCAGCTCGCGCGGCTTCCGCACCCTGGTTTTCAGCCGCTCCCAGGCGCGCTCCGGATGGAAGTCGTAGGTGCGTGGCGAGGTCAGGATCTCCATCTCCTCGCTGACCCAGTCGCCGCGGCCGCGCTTCTTCAGGTCGGCATCGAGCGCGCTGAAGACATCGCGCAAATGCGTGACGTCGGAGACCGCGTATTGGGTCTGCTCGGCGCTGAGCGGGCGGCGCGACCAGTCGGTGAAGCGGTGGGTCTTGTCCGGCCGATGGCCGGTGATGCGCTCGACGAGCTGGTCATAGGCGATGCTGTCACCATAGCCGAGCACCATGGCCGCAACCTGCGTGTCGAAGATCGGGTGCGGGATGGTGTTGGCGCGGTGCCAGACGATCTCGATGTCCTGCCGGGCGGCGTGGAATACCTTCAGCACCTGCTCGTTGGCCATCAACTTGAAGAACGGTGTGAGGTCGATGTCGGGGGCGAGCGCGTCGATCACGACGGCCTCGTCCGGGCTCGCCATTTGCAGCACGCAGAGCAGGGGGTAGTAGGTCGTTTCCCGCAGGAACTCGGTGTCGACGGTGATAACGGGGTGGGCGGCCAAGCGGTCGCAGGCCGCCTGCAGTTCCCAGGTGGTGTTAATCAGATCCATGAACAGTCCATGACGCTTCCGACACGCGTTCTGCCGAAAGCGCAGGTATGTCAAGGGGCTTGGCTGCAATTCTGGCCCTGCATAGGCTCAGGTCAGGCCGCGCGGAACGGGCGGCGGACGCCGGGTGGGCGTCGCAGGGCGCGAAAACGGTGGTCGGGCCGTCGCCTTACTCGTGACGACCGTGCCTGGAGGGCCGCCGAGCGGCGGGCATTGCGAGCACGACCAGGCAGAGAGCCACCATCGCCATTCCCACGAATTCAAGAGCAAAGGCTTCCATCGGCAATCTCCCTAACAAAGTCGTAAGACTTGTCGGGATCGGGTTGACGGTCTGTTAAGGGATTTGGTTACCGGCCGTCCGCCGCCGCGATGGTGGATGCCGGGTTAATGGCGGGGCCGCGTGACGGTCGCTGGTGAGGCGGGCACTGATGTCACCCCTCATGGTGAGGAGCGCACCGGGTCCGCGCAAAGCGCGGCCCGATGGCAGGCTCCGCGCATCTCCGGACGCTGCTTCGCATCGCCTTGAGAACCATGAGGCCCCGCCGGTGGCCTCGCCCTTCGAGACGGTCGCTTCGCGACCTCCTCAGGGTGAGGGAATGGCTCGAGTACCCATCCTGCGGCTAACGAATAGCCCGGCAGTGTTGGCTGCCGGGCGCACGTAAATATGCCTACATGAACGCCTCACCCTAGAACACGAAGGCGACCGAAATCCTATCCGGGAAAACACTGGTCAAGCGTCACAGGATCGCCGCGCCAATTCCCGCGATGGCGCTGAAGGCGACGACCACGAGCGGCGGTGCGCGCCAGGCGATGGGCAGCACGAATCCGACGAGGGCAATCGCAAAGTCCGTGGGCGTCTGCACCGTGCTGGTCCAGACCGGATTGTAGAGCGCCGCGCCCAGGATGCCGACGACCGCTGCGTTCACGCCGCGCATCATCGCCTGGGCGCCGGCACGCTTGCGAAAGCTGTCCCAGTACGGCAGCGCTGCCAGGAGGATCAGGACGCCCGGAAGGAATATGCCGAACAAGCCGATGATGGCTCCGGCGATGCCGTGCGGCGACGTTTTGACGACGGCGCCGAGATAGGCGGCGAAGGTGAAGAGCGGTCCGGGGACGGCCTGGGCGGCGCCATAGCCGGTCAGGAATACGTCGTCGCCGACCCAGCCCGGCGTCACCACGGCCTCGCGCAGCAGTGGCAGCACGACATGGCCGCCGCCAAACACGAGCGCGCCGGAGCGATAGAAGGCGTCGAACAAGGCAATGCCCGCGTACGGCCACAGCCGTGCCAGGACCGGCAGGCCGACGAGCAGGATCAGGAACGCCGCCAGTGCGACGAGGGCGGCGGCGCGCGACACCGGCACGGCGAAATGGCTTTCTCCGCTCGGCTGCGCGGCGCGGCAGAGCCATAGTCCGGCCATGCCGCCGAGCAGAATCGCGCCGATCTGCGCTACCGATGATGTGCTGAAGAGGATGATGAGTGCGGCGACCGTCGCGATCGAGGCGCGCTCGCGGTCGGGGCACAGCGTCCGCGCCATGCCCCATACCGCTTGAGCTACGATCGCGACCGCCACGAGTTTGAGGCCGTGCACCAGCCCCGTTCCGACCGGTCCGCTCAAGGCGCTGGCGCCATAGGCAAACAGCAGGAGTGCGACGGCCGATGGCAGCGTGAAGCCCGTCCATGCCGCCAGCGCGCCGCGATAACCTGCGCGCATCAATCCGAGCGAAAATCCGACTTGGCTGCTCGCCGGACCGGGCAGGAATTGGCAGAGCGCCACGAGGTCCGCATAGGATTGTTCGTCGAGCCATTTGCGGCGCTCGACGAACTCGCTACGGAAATAGCCGATATGGGCGATCGGGCCGCCGAACGACGTCAGCCCGAGCTTGAGGAAGACTAGAAGCACTTCGAGCGGCGAGCCCGCGCGCGGAGGTTTGGCCTCGCTGTCTGAAGTCCGCTCAATGTTCATCGTCCAGAATTCCCATCAGACAAGTTCCCGCGCCGGGATCGATGCAGGAACCGCAGTTCTCTTGAACTGTTAACGCGCCAGCCGTGACGCCCGTCCATCGAGTGCGTCGGGCCATCACAACTCAGCATGCAGGAGACTGGTCATGGCAAGTGCCGCCGAACGGGATCCCCGCCATCATACGCAGAAAATGCGAAAGGCGTTACACGACATAAAAACCCACCTTCGCGAGGACATCGCGAAGCTCGATGAACCACAGCTCAAGGCCATGTTCGAGACCTCAGCCGAGGTGATCGGCGGGCTGGAGAAAGCGTTCACGGATTACGAGCAGAAGAACGAAGCGGCTTGGCGCTAGAGCAGGATGACGGCGGGCATCATCCCTGTGAGGAGCCTGTGAGATGAACCGGGATGTCGATATCAGGAAACGCGCTCTGATCACGGGGACTGCCGTGACGGGAATCATCACGACCGCGGGACTGATCCCGCCGTCACTCGCTGTAGCGCGGTCCAAGGAGGAAAAGGAGAAGACAGAGGTCACGCCGCCGGAAGATTTGATGCGCGAGCACGGCGTGCTCGATCGGGTGCTTCTGGTCTACGAAGCGGGGCTCCGCAAGTTTGCCGCTAAGGAGGATTTCGACCCCTCGGTCATGACGCGCGCTGCCGAGATCGTGCGCGACTTCATCCACAACTATCACGAGGAGTCGGAGGAGCACGCGGTCTTTCCACGCTTCAAGAAAGCCGGAAAGATGGTCGATCTCGTCGACACGCTGCTGATCCAGCACAAGGCCGGGCGGGGTGTGACCGAGACGATCCTCCGAACGGCCCCGGGCAGTCGGCAGGATGGCGAGGACCGGCGACAGCTCACCGACTCGGTTCGCGCCTTCATCGCGATGTATCGTCCCCACGCAGCGCGCGAAGACACCGAGCTGTTCCCGATGCTGAGGAGCCTGGTTTCCGCGCATGAGTTCGATGCAATGGCCGAGGATTTCGAGCGAAAGGAACATCAGCTCTTTGGCGACGACGGGTTCGAGATGATGACAAAGCGGGTGGCTGATCTGGAACGACAAACCGGGATCGACGATCTCTCCCAATTCACCCCGCGATGAAACGCGCGCCGCAGTTGCGGCAGATCAATACGAGGTGGGCCAGCGGCACTAGGATATCAATGTAGCCGAACGGCTTGACGGCCAGGTTGTTGAGGTTATGGGGCTCGGCCTCCTAGGCACACCGGGCCCCACCTTAAATCTTCGTAAGATTGAGTGGAGCGAAGTTTGTAGGATGGTAGAGCGAAGCGAAACCCATCATTCGCGGCTTGCTCATCGCGATGGGTTTCGCTTTCGCTCTACCCATCCTCGGGGGAATTATCATCGTTCGATGGTGCCGGTGCGACGGATTTTCTTCTGCAACAGCATGATGCCGTAGAGCAGGGCCTCTGCGGTTGGCGGACAACCGGGGACGTAGATGTCTACCGGGACGATGCGGTCGCAGCCGCGCACGACTGAATAGGAATAGTGATAGTAGCCACCGCCATTGGCGCAGGAGCCCATCGAGATCACGTAGCGCGGCTCCGGCATCTGGTCGTAGACCTTGCGCAAGGCGGGAGCCATCTTGTTGCAGAGGGTTCCCGAGACGATCATCACATCGGACTGTCGCGGTGAGGCGCGTGGCGCGGCGCCGAAACGCTCGATGTCATAGCGTGGCATAGAGACCTGCATCTGTTCGATGGCGCAGCAGGCAAGGCCGAAGGTCATCCACATCAGCGAACCCGATCGCGCCCATGTCACGAGGTCATCGAGCGGCGCGACAAAGTAGCCGCGATCGCCGAGGTTATGCTCTACATTTTCTGCCAGTGACAGGGTGTCCAACATACGCGGTCTCCCAACACTCAGGCGGTATGTCCGCCCGGATCGGCATTCTTTGGCGTCTTCTTGGCCCGTTGCGGCGTCATCCTTGCCGGGTCCGGTTGCCCGGGCACTCCGCGCGGACCGAATTGCTGTCGTTGAAGATCATCCTCGGAGAACTCAGGCTCGACGCCGTTCGGCTCGACGCGCTTTATCGGAGTTCCCGGATCGCGATTGCGCTCGTTCATGTCATGCTCCATCGCTGATGGGTGTCGGGCCAACGACGGGAGCGGCGAATTGTTGCTAAGGAAGGCAGGCAAGCTCAGCGCGTCATTCCGGGATGCGCCGTAAGGCGCAGGCCCGGAATCCATTGGACCGCCTGCGCTGGCGGCGAAATGGATTCCGGGCTCGATGCTTGCGCATCGCCCCGGAATGACGGGGAGGTCGGCTTATGTCCCGCAAAATGTCTGCAGCACGCGCTGATCCGGCAGCGGCGGCTCGGCGTAAGCTGCGTATTGCGGCTGGTCGTCGTAGGGTTTTGACAGCACCGTCAACAGTTCCTCGAACGGCGCGTAGTTGTCATCGTTCGTCGCCGCCGCAATCACTGCTTCGACGCGGTGGTTGCGCGGGATGAAGGCGGGGTTGACGACGCACATGGCCGAGTGGCGCTCGGACGGCGTTTGTGGCTCGAGGGCAAGGCGTTCCCGCCAGCGCGTGGCCCATTCGTCGAAGGCCTGCGGATCCATGAACTGGGCGCGGACGTTCTCGTCGGCCGATGCATCCAGGGCTGCATCGCCGAGGCGGCGGAAGGTGAGGGTGAAGTCGGCCTGGTTTTTCGCCATGGCATCCAGGAGACCCTCGATCAGCGCCTCATCGCCGTCGCGTTCGCTAAACAGGCCGATCTTCCGACGCAGACCCGCTGCATAGGCGGCGCTGAACTTCTCGGAGAAATCGCCGAGGATGAATTGCGCCTGTTCGATCGCCTTCTCCTGGTCGTCGGAGAACAGCGGCAGCAGGCATTCAGCCAATCGCGTCAGATTCCACAGCGCGATCCGCGGCTGGTTGCCATAGGCGTACCGGCCCATCTCGTCGATTGAAGAGTAGACTTGCGCGGGGTTGTAGTCGTCCATGAAGGCGCAGGGGCCGTAGTCGATGGTCTCGCCCGAGATCGAGGTGTTGTCGGTGTTCATCACGCCGTGGATGAAGCCGACCAGGAGCCAGCGCGCGACGAGCTCGGCCTGGCGGGCGACGACGCCTTCGAGCAAAGCGTGATACGGACGATCCGACTTTGCCACTTCAGGATAATGCCTGTTGATCACGTGATCGGCGAGGGCACGCACGCCATCGGTGTCGCCGCGGGCGGCGAAGAATTGGAAGGTGCCGACGCGCACATGGCTCGCCGCCACACGTGTCAGTACGGCGCCCGGAAGCGCGGTCTCGCGGATCACATGTTCGCCGGTGATGACGGCGGCGAGCGAACGCGTCGTGGGAATGCCCAGCGCGAACATCGCTTCGCTGACGATGTATTCGCGCAGGACCGGGCCGAGCGCGGCACGGCCATCGCCGCGGCGGGAGAACGGCGTCGGGCCGGAACCCTTGAGCTGGATGTCGCGGCGGACGCCGTCCCGGTCAATGACCTCGCCGAGCAGGATGGCGCGGCCGTCACCGAGTTGCGGAACGAACTGGCCGAACTGGTGGCCGGCATAGGCCATCGCGATAGGATCGGCGCCCTCGGGCAGGCGCTTGCCGGCGAGGATTTCCGCCCCTTCCGGGGTATCCAGAAGGTCCGGATCGAGCCCGAGTTGAACCGCGAGCGGCCGGTTGAGCTTGATCAGGCGCGGGGCGGCAACCGGAGTCGGCGCGACACGGGCGAAAAAGTTCGCCGGCAGTGCCGCATAGGAGTTCTGGAAGGGGAAATGCACCGTCATGGTCTAAAGATAGGCTCGGGCCCCGATTAGGCAAACACTTCGCGCCATCGGGGCCGAAAATGTCCGGTTCGGGCGCAAATCAGGGCGTTCCCTTGGTTGCCGCACCTCGCGGGCTCGGGTAAACCGACCCCCAAATTCGGGCAGGCCGCTGGCCGCCCGATTCGAACCCTCCGACATCTGTTTGGGAAGTCCATGCATCGCTACCGGTCACATACATGCGGCGCGCTCCGCGAGAGCCACATCGGCGAGACGGTCCGCCTTTCCGGCTGGGTTCATCGCGTTCGCGACCATGGCGGCGTGCTGTTCATCGACCTGCGCGATCATTACGGCATCACGCAATGCGTGGCGGACCCGGATTCGGCGGCGTTCCACGATGCCGAAAAGCTGCGCTCGGAATGGGTGGTGCGGATGGACGGCAAGGTCCGCCGCCGCCCCGAAGGCACCGACAACCCGGAACTTCCGACCGGGCAGGTCGAGATCTATGTCAGCGAGATCGAGGTGCTCGGCCCCGCCGCCGAGCTGCCGCTGCCGGTGTTCGGCGAACAGGAATATCCTGAAGACATAAGGCTTAAGTACCGTTTCCTCGACCTGCGTCGCGAGAAGCTGCACCAGAACATCATGACCCGCGGCGCGATCGTCGATTCCATGCGCAAGCGGATGAAGGAGCAGGGGTTCTTCGAATTCCAGACGCCGATCCTCACCGCATCCTCGCCGGAGGGCGCGCGCGACTTCCTGGTGCCCTCGCGCATCCATCCCGGCAAGTTCTACGCGCTGCCGCAGGCACCGCAGCAGTACAAGCAATTGATCATGATGTCGGGCTTCGATCGCTACTTCCAGATCGCGCCCTGCTTCCGCGACGAGGACCCGCGCGCCGACCGCCTGCCGGGCGAGTTCTACCAGCTCGACGTCGAAATGAGTTTTGTGACTCAGGACGACGTATTTGCGGCGATGGAGCCGGTCATCACGGGCGTGTTCGAGGATTTCGCCAAGGGCAAGCCGGTCACCAAGAACTGGCCGCGGATTCCATTTGCTGAGGCGATCCGCAAATACGGCACCGACAAGCCCGATTTGCGCAACCCGATCATCATGCAGGAGGTCTCCGAGCATTTCCGCGGCTCCGGCTTCAAGGTGTTCGCGCGGATGCTGGAAGACTCGAAGAACCAGGTGTGGGCGATTCCGGCCAAGGGCGGCGGCAGCCGCGCGTTCGCCGACCGCATGAACTCCTGGGCGCAGGGCGAGGGCCAGCCGGGCCTCGGCTACATCTTCTGGCGCGAAGGCGGCGAGGGCGCCGGCCCGCTTGCGAACAACATCGGGCCTGAACGTACCGCTGCGGTCCGTGAGCAGCTCGGTCTGCAGGAAGGCGACGCGGCGTTCTTCGTTGCCGGCGAGCCCGACAAGTTCTGGAAGTTCGCCGGCCTTGCACGGACCAAACTCGGCGAGGAGTTGAACCTGATCGACAAGGACCGGTTCGAGCTGGCCTGGATCGTCGACTTCCCGATGTATGAGTACAACGAGGAAGACAAGAAGGTCGACTTCTCGCACAACCCGTTCTCGATGCCGCAGGGCGGATTGGAAGCGCTGCAGACGCAGGATCCGCTGACCATCAAGGCCTTCCAGTACGACATCGCCTGCAACGGCTATGAGATCGCCTCCGGCGGCATCCGCAACCACAAGCCGGAAGCGATGGTGAAGGCGTTCCAGATCGCGGGCTATGGCGAAGAGGACGTGGTTGAGCGTTTCGGCGGCATGTACCGCGCCTTCCAGTACGGCGCGCCGCCGCATGGCGGCATGGCGGCGGGGCTCGATCGCATCGTGATGCTGCTCTGCGGCACCACGAACCTGCGCGAGATTTCGCTGTTTCCGATGAACCAGCAGGCGGTCGATCTCCTGATGGGGGCGCCGTCGGAAGCCACCACGAAGCAGCTCCGCGAACTTCACATCAGGGTGAATTTGCCCAATAAGTGATGCTCAGAGTCCCGTCGAGGCCTCGACCTGGAATTGCGCGAGTGCGATCAGCGGGTCGGTCTTGAGGAGCTGAACGAGCTGAAGCCCCGGCACCTTGCCGCGGGGCGTCAGTTTGATGATCAGCGTTTGTCCGGGACTCTCGACAAAGCGGACCACGGCGTCCACCGCGGCGGCGGCATCGGGATTGGCGGCGACGGCTTGGCCAAACGCCTTGATCTGGTCGATGATGGCGCCTCTCGCCGCCTCCCGACTGACGTTCTGGGCGCGGGCATACTGCGCAACCGCAAGATCGACGCAGCCGCTGTCGCGCAAGGTCAGCTCGATAGCTCCGGCCTCAATCTGGCCGGCGTGGCTCGCCGCTTGCACCGGATCGGCAGAAAACACACCGCGCGGCACATTGGCGAGCGCGACGTGGACCGATGCCTTCAGCAGGTTGCCGATTTCGAGGCTTGCGGGCGCGAGCACGAAGGCGCCGGACTGTTCGGTCCAGCCGGCGCCGAGATCGACGTCGATGGCCGCCCGGTCGATGCCTGCCGCAACAAACGGCTGCATCGCCGGATCGGTCGCATCGATTGGGACATTCAGCTTCGCGACCAGATGCGCCTTGCTTGGGACGGGGCCGACGAACTGGCCCCAGCCCAGGCTGATGGTGTCGATATTGACGAGCTTGTCGGTGTCGCGGAAGGGCGTGGCCGCGCCCTTGACCTCGATGCCTTCGAGCACCCTGAACAGACCGAAAATTTCATCCGGCGTGGTCCTTGGCTCGGCGTTGGCGCGCGCCGCGAAGCGCATCAATTGCGGGATGTCGAAGGAATTCAGCGCAAGACGGTCGAACCTGAACGGCCCCTTTGGCGTCTCGACGTCCAGGCCCTCAAGCGCCAATTGGCCGCGGCCGTTTTCCAGATTGGCGCGGATCGCCGCCAGCTTGAAAGGCCCCTGCGGCGTCAGCATCGTGTGTCCGCGCAATTCCGCATTGCCGATGCGGATGCCCTCATACACGTCAGCCATCTTCGCCATGATCTGGCGCGCCTGAGCCTGGGTAGGAGGGCCGGCTCCGGGCTGCGGCATCAGCGCGAGGATCGCCGCCAGTTGCAGCTTTGACGGCCGCACGGCGATATCGTCGACCGTGATGCTGTCGATCTGCGCCCGCATGCCCTGGTCGGTGGCCAGCACATAGGGGCCGGCCGAGACTTGCCGGTAGATGCGGTGGTAGCTGTCGTCGTTCGACCTCCCGGGATCGAGCACGGTGCCGGCCGCAGCGGCGTCGAAATCATGGGCGACGAGATTGGAGAGGGTGCCGGTCAGTTTCGCGCGCTTGCCCGCCTGCGGCGTGTTCACCGTGAAGGTGAAGCTGTCCGCCTTGGTGCTGGCGACCTTCCCATCCCTGATGTCTTGCAGCGCAACGCCCGAATAGGCGAACTCGCCACCATCAGGCGTCGCCGCACCGCCATTGATCGTGCCGGTCACCGACGGGATTATGACCGATGAGGCCGCAACCGCAGTGAACTGCTGGAGCGCAAAGCGATAGATGTCGAGCAGGGATTCCGAGGCCGGCAGTTGCGCCGGGGTGGAGGAGCCGGAATAATCCTTCACCGTGAAGCGCGGCACCTTGTAGGTCACCCTGGCCGGGACCTTGTCGGTCACCTCGGTTGCCAGCTCGATATCGGCCAGCTCGATGCTCTCCGCGGAGACGCGGGTCCGGTCGGGCTGGCGGACGCCGGTGGCGGTCAGGCTCGCGATCCGCAGCCGCGCCGGTGGCTGCGCCGCCGATTCGCCCACGATGTCCACGACCGTGACGGTGCGCGCCAGCATATCCACCGTCACCTTGCCATGGCTGGCCTTGCCGCCGGCGGCGCGCACCTGCGCGAAGGCCGCCTCGATGCCGCTGGTCATGCGATGCTGCACGTAGAGATTGAAGCCGAGCAGGCCGGCGGCGGCGACCACGACCGCGGCGATCAGGCCGATCAAGATCCGTATCATCCGGTCAGCTCCGAATTACCGATCATCCCGAGGACAAATTGCCATGTTCTCAAGGGGATGACCGGAGAAGGAAAGGGCGGTATGGCTTCAAATATTGCGCAGGCGGGCGGCTGTTGACGGGAGTGCGATCCGATGTTGCATCGAGGGGGCCCGGCGTGCTTCACATCCGGCTCCATCTGCCGGACAACTGGCCTTGTTAGACTGCATAGAACAAGACTTGCATAGAATAAGAGCTTGAGGCCGGAAACGCGAGAGTACGATGTCATCCTCTTCTGAAGATCTCCATTCGGCGGCGCTGGCCTATCACCGGCTGCCGCGACCGGGCAAACTCGAAATACAGGCGATCAAGCCGCTCGCCAACCAGCGCGACCTGGCGCTCGCCTATTCGCCCGGCGTCGCCGCCGCCTGCACCGAGATCGCAAAGAACCCCGCCGAGGCGGCCTCGCTGACGGCGCGCGCGAACCTGGTCGCGGTGGTCAGCAACGGTACCGCGGTGCTTGGGCTCGGCAATATCGGCCCGCTGGCCTCGAAGCCGGTGATGGAAGGCAAGGCGGTGCTGTTCAAGAAATTCGCCGGCATCGACGTGTTCGACATCGAGATCAAGGCCGACACGATCGAGCGCGTGGTCGAGACGGTGGCGGCGCTGGAGCCGACCTTCGGCGGCATCAATCTGGAGGACATCCGCGGGCCGGAGTGTTTCGAGATCGAGGCGCAGCTCAAGGAGCGGATGAAGATCCCGGTCTTCCATGACGACCAGCACGGCACCGCGATCATCGTCGGGGCTGCGATCGTCAACGCGCTGCTGCTGAACGGCAAGAAGCTGTCCGAGGTGAAGATCGTCTGCTCCGGTGCGGGTGCGGCCGCGATCGCCTGCCTCAACCTGCTGGTGTCGATGGGGGCGCAGCGCAAGAACATCTGGGTCTGCGACATTGACGGCGTCGTCCATGAGGGCCGCAACACCTCGATGGACCGCTGGAAGGCGGTCTATGCGCAGAACACGGATGCGCGGGTGCTGGCCGACGTGATCGGCGGCGCCGACATCTTCCTCGGCCTCTCGGCGCCGAATGTGCTGAAGCCGGAAATGGCAAAGCAGATGGCGGAGAATCCGCTGATCATGGCGCTCGCCAACCCGGTGCCGGAGATCATGCCGGACGAGGCGCGGAAAGCGCGCCCCGACGCCATGATCTGCACGGGACGTTCGGACTTCCCGAACCAGGTCAACAACGTCCTGTGCTTTCCCTTCATCTTCCGCGGCGCGCTCGACGTCGGTGCGACCGCGATCAACGAGGCGATGAAGCATGCGGCGGTCGACGCGATCGCGCAGCTCGCGCGCGATCCGCCCTCGGATGCGGTCGCGTCGCGCTACGACACCGGTGAGACGCAGGGTTTCGGGCCCGGCTCGCTGATCCCAAGCCCGTTCGACCCGCGCCTGATCCTGCGCCTTGCGCCGGCGGTGGCAAGGGCGGCGATGGAATCGGGCGTAGCGACACGGCCGATCAAGAATTTCGACGAATACACCGCGCTGCTCGAGCGCTTCGCCTTCCGCTCCGGCCTCGTCATGAAGCCGATGTTCGCCAAGGCCAAGACGCAGCCGGTGCGCGTGATCTACGCCGAAGGCGAGGACGAGCGCGTGCTGCGCGCCACGCAAGTGGTGCTGGAAGAGAAGCTGGCGCGGCCGATCCTGGTCGGGCGGCCCTCGGTGGTCGAAGCCCGCATCAAGCGGTTCGGCCTTGCGATCCAGGCCGGCAAGGATTTCGACCTCATCAATCCCGAGGACGATCCGCGCTATCGCTCCTATGTGCAGTCCTATATCGAGGTCGCCGGCCGGCGCGGCGTGACGCCGGATGCGGCGCGTACGGTGGTGCGCACAAACAACACTGTCATCGCGGCGCTGGCGGTGGTGCGCGGCGAGGCGGATGCTATGCTGTGCGGCGTCGAAGGCCGCTACATGAGCCATCTGCGCCACGTGCGCGAGATCATCGGCTTCCTGCCTGGCGTCAGCGACTACGCGGCGCTGGCGCTGATGATCTCGACCAAGGGCGCCTATTTCATCGCCGATACGCAGGTACGGCCGAATCCCAGCGCGGAAGAGCTGTCGGAGATGGCCTCGCTCGCAGCGATCCACGTCCAGCGTTTCAACTTCAAGCCCAGGGTCGCGTTCGTGTCGCATTCGGATTTCGGCAGCTACGACACCGAATCCTCGCGCAAGATGCGGCGCGCCACGCAGCTCCTTAAAGAAAAGCATCCGGAGATCGAGGCCGACGGCGAGATGCAGGGCGACACCGCGCTGTCCAAGGCCGTGCGCGACCTGGTGCTGCCGGGATCGAAGCTGGAAGGCGAGGCCAACATCCTGATCATGCCGAATCTCGACGCGGCCAACATCGCCTACCAGATGATCAAGTCGCTGGGAGACGCGCTTCCCGTCGGCCCGATCCTGATAGGCCCGGCGCGGCCGGCGCATATCCTCACGCCGTCGGTGACGGCGCGCGGTGTCCTCAACATGACGGCGGTCGCCGCGGTCGAGGCGCAGGAGCGTGCGGGCCGCGCGCAGCCGACCTTGTTCGGCTAGAGCATGATCCGAAAAGCTCCTGCTCAAACAAGAAGATGAGATCATGATCCGATTCATCGGATCATGATCTTGGCGGAGACGAATTCGAATTGCTCGCGGCAGGCGGAACGACCATAATCGTTCCGGGCTCGGTTCACGACTGCGATCAATGGGGACGACCATGCCGGGGTTCATTGCTTTCGGACGAGTTTTGTTCGCCGTCCTGTTCATCTATTCGGGAGCAACCAAGCTGTTGGCGATCCAGGCGACCGCGGATTCCTTCGCAGCCAAGATCACCATTCCCGAGATTGCAGCGCCCTATGCGCACCAGCTTGAAACCTTGGCGGCAATGCCGATCATGCAGTTGATCGCGATTTCGGTCGGCGTGTTCGAAGTCATCGCCGGCCTGATGATCGCATTGAACTGGCTGGTGCGATTCTTCTCGATCCTGCTCATCATCCTCGTGGTCGGCGCGACCTTCTACTTCCACGATTTCTGGAATCAGCCAGCGCCTGACAACGCCCACACGCTGATGGAGGCGCTGAAGAACCTGTCGATCATCGGCGCGCTGTTCATCCTCGCCGGCTACGGCCGCACGCCGCGGAGCACTGCGGCAGCTTACGGTGATGCGTGAGAGACTTGTAGCCCGGGTGGAGCGGAATGCGTAACCCGGGATGGCGGTATCCGTATTTGCGAGCGGCCCCGGGTTACGCTGGCGCCTCCACCCGGGCTACGGCAGCCTCACGCTGTGTCGCGCCGCCACGGCGTGACGGTGACGCCTTGGTTCGCATCGAGGATTTGCGGCTCGCCCGGCTTCAATCCGTGGGATGCAAGGATCTGCTGCGGCGAGCGGGCAGGGACGCCGGGAAAACAGGGTTCTCCGTCCGGCAGGTTCACCCCCGGCGCCTGCGACAGCCAGAACGTGTCGTAGCGGTCCATGAACATATCGAACACTGAAGGACCGCCGATGATCGCGACAGTGCCGGAGGTGACACCCGCTTGCGCGCTCGCCGCCTCGAACGAAGCGCCGGCGGGATTCCAGAGCGTAGCTTTCGGATTCGCGGGATCGGCCGCGATGGCGGGCACCTTGCGCGTCACGACGATGCGTTTTCGCTGTGGCGAGTTCGGCTGGTCTTCGTAGGAATTGCGGCCATGCACGATCAAGTCGGCACGGTCGAGGGCGGCGGAGAAGAATCTCTTGTCGCCCTCGAATTTCAATTCGTTCGGCATCACATTATTTGCGTTCGCCAGCCGGCCATCGGCGGAGACGATCACATAGCCTTCGAAACGCAACGCCGGCACGACGACTCGGGAGGCTATTCGTTGACCGTCGTCACGACGCTGTTGACCGGCCGTGCGCTCACCGTCGGCAGCTTGGCGTCCTTGGCCAGCTCTTCCTCATATTTCGGCAGCACCTGCACCGGGGATTTGGCGCGCATTGCGACGACCTTGTAGCCGCCGGCCTTCAGCCGGCTCAACAATTCGGGCAGGGCTTCGGCGGTGTGCTTCTGGAAGTCGTGCATCAGGATGATGCCCTTGCCGAGCTTGTCGACCTTCTTCATCACGGTGTCGATCACCGTCTGCGGCTTGCTCGCCTTGAAGTCGAACGAGTCGAGGTCGCAGGAGAAGATGGCGACGTTGCGGGTGCCGAGATAGGTCACCATTTCCGGCGGATGCTGCAGCGCCGGGAAGCGGAAGAACGGTGAAGGCGAGACGCCGAGCGCCCATTTGACCGCGGCGAAGCCCTTCTCGATCTCGTCCTTGCGCTGGTCTTCAGTCAGCTTCTTGTTGTTCAGGTTGGCATGCGACCAGGTGTGCGCGCCGACGGTGTGGCCGGCGTTGTAAACCTGCTTGAGGATCTCGGGATGGTAGGTCGCGTGCTTGCCGATCGGGAAGAAGATGCCGGTGGTGCATTCGTCCGCCAGCGCCTTCAGCACGGCGGGCGTGTTGTTCGGCCACGGGCCGTCGTCGAAGGTGAGGACCACCTCGTGGTCGCGCAGGAAGTCGAGCTGCTTGAAATGCTCGAAGCCGAAGCCGGGTCCGCCTGTCGTGTCGATCTCGACCGTGCGGCCGACGCCGAGCGCGTTCGGATTGTTGCAAGCGGCGCGTGCTGGCTGCGGTGGCTGTGCGGGGGCAGCCGCAGGAACCGGCGCAGGCGCCGCCTGCGGAGTGGCCGCCTGCTGCGCGGGCGCCGGAGCGGCGTTCGCGCCTTTGGCGACGGGAGCACCTTTGACCGTTGGGGGAGTCTGCGACCAAACCGCGGTGGACGAGAGCAGCGAAACTGCGCCCGCCAAAATCAGACCTGCCGCAATGCGCATGGCTGTGTTCCCTAGAGCTATCGTGCGGGTGGAGGTATCCAAAGCCCGCTCGAACTGCCGCCCACCCCAACTAATAGTAGCCTAGATGGTCACACCCCGCCAATGCAACGGAGGCCGACTTCCTGCACAGGTAAATTGCAGGGGATCAGGCCGCCGCCAGCGCCCGGGCGATGGTGGTCTTGACCCTCGTGTCCTCCGGCGCAACCGACTCAGGGAAGACGTCGGCGATGTAGCCGTCGCGGCCGATCAGATATTTGTGAAAGTTCCAGCGCGGGACATCCTTCGGACGCGCCTCGGCAGCCCATCGGTAGAAGGGATGCGCATTGGGGCCTTTCACGACGGCCTTGGCCGCCATTGGGAAGGTGACGCCATATTGGTGATGCGCGGTCTCGGCGATTTCGGTGGCGCCGCCGGGCTCCTGGCTCCCGAAATCGTTGGAGGGGACGCCGATGATGACGAGGCCACGGTCGCGGAACTCCGTCCACAGCGCCTGCAGCCCCGCATATTGCGGGGTGAAGCCACAGAGCGAGGCGGTGTTGACGATCAGGAGCGGACGGCCAGCATGCTCGGCAAGCCGGATGTCACCGCCCTGCAGCGCCGGAAACGAGAAGGCGTAGGCGGTGACCCGGCTCATCGCCGGCTCTGCCTGCAAGGTCCGGGAGTACAAAGGTCCGGCCGATACCGCCACCGCACCCGCGACAAAAATCCTGCGGCTGATCATGGCCATTCCCCTTCAGCGTGAAGATTCGGCGAACAATAACCCGGCCGGGTGGAGCGGGGCTTTCAACAAGACGTTACGGCGGAGAGGCGAAGCCGTGCTTGCGGCGTCGATTTGCGTGTCATTCCGGGGCGCGCGAAGCGCGAGCCCGTTGTGGCCCAATGGATTCCGGGTCTGCGCCTTCGGCGCATCCCGGAATGACGGAGGAGAGAGCCTCAATCTATTGTGCTGGAGAAGGCCGGAGCTGGTCTGCGCTCCCAGCCAAGACGTTCAGCGCAGCGGGATGATGAAGTCCGTGCCTTCGCCGGTCTCGCCCTGGTTGATGCCCTGGTCGGAAACGATGATCGAGCCGCCCGTGGTCAGCGCCTCGTTGACGCGCGCCATCGCGTCCTGCGGGATGGTGATGCGGTCGAGCGCTTCTGCCGGGCTGCTCGCGAGCGGCTGCGGCTTGACCTCGGCGGGGGCCGTCGCGCCGCGGCGGCGCCGTCCCGGATAGGCATCTTCCTCGAGCCGCACCGCTGTGCGTGCAGTCGGCAACGAGACCACCGACCAGCGCAGAAGGTTGGGATCGCTCTTGTCGACCCGGGCGGTGAACACATGCGTGCCCAGCGGCCGGTCGCCAGGCGCGATCACCACGGGCACCTCGAACAGCGGCGCAAAATTCTGCCGAACGTAAAGCTTGGAATCCTTGCGGCTGATCAGGACGGCGATCTGGCCGGTCCGCTTCGGCTGATCGAGCTTTGCGGCGGCCGGCAAACGTGAACCATCCTTCTTGACGTCGGCAGCGGGCGCGTCGCCCGGCTTGGCGGGCTCGGCCGCTTGCTCGGATTCCTTGGGCTCGGTCGATTTGGCGGCGTCGACTTTCGGTGCATCCTGCTTGACCGCTTCGGCCGTTCTCGCGGCTTTCACACGTTCACCGGCAAGGGCTTCGGATTTCGAAGCTTCCGTGCTGGCAGTGATGTCGATCGGATTCTGCTCGCCGGCTGAGCTCGCTTCGCCGACCGCGCTGTTGTCCAGCCGCGTGGCCGGCATCGCACCGCTAGCGTCCGCAGTATGGGTCTGCTCGCGCAGCGATGTTTGCAACTCGGCATGACCCACGGTGGCGCGCAGCTCGATACCGGGTTCGTTGGCAGGCTTGAGCTCCGCGCCCTTGTCGCCCTTGACGCCAAGCGGAGCATCCACCTTCGGTTCTTCGGCAACGGGTTGCGGTGCCACCTTTTGCGTGGCGAGCAGCGGATGCGAGAAAGCAACGGGTGTGATCTCGCCGGGCGTGATGATGACGCGCGCGCCCATCTTGGTCCAATTCCACATCTTGATCGCGAATGACATCGGCATCCGGATGCAGCCGTGCGAAGCCGGATAGCCGGGCAGCACGCCGGCATGCATCGCGACACCCGACCAGGTGATCCGCTGCATGTAGGGCATCGGCGCGTTGCTATAGATGTTGGAGTGATGGAATTTGTGTTTCTGGATGACGCTGAAGATACCCATCGGGGTGGAGTGGCCCTTCATGCCGGTCGAGACCGGGCTCTCGGCAAACAGACCGTTGGCGTCAAAGACCCGCATCTTCTGGTCATGGATCGAGACCGTGATGATCAGCGGAGTCTGAGGCTTGATACCGGTTTCTTTCTCCGCGGCTGCGGCTTTTGCAGCGGGCTTGCGCGGCTTCTGCCGCCGCGGCTGAATCTGCGGCTCGGGCTGATAGTAGGTGGGATCATAGTCACGGTAGTAGTAGAGCGCGGCATCGGCCTGCGAGGCGGCGCCGAGCGTGCCTACCGTCGCCAGAAGCGCGATCTTCCAAGCCCGTTCACTTGCAGTATGCAATGTTGAAACCCGACGTCCGCTCACGCGCATAGTCCTTAAGATTCCCAGTCCGCTATTGGTTGGTTGTCGCAGAGGCGAAATACGTTCACCAGCGCAGGCACTTTAACCCTTCTGTGATCGTAGCGCTTTTCGTAGAAAGCGTAGCAAAAAAGCCTCACATTAGGTTAAACCGGCCCACGCGCCTCTCAATGCGCGCAGCCTTTCCTTTCAGCCTTTCCTTGCAGCCTTTTCGCCATACATAGGCCGCGCCAACAACGTAGCGGAGCCATCATGCACGCCAAAGCCATCACTTCTCCGCAACTGCCTTGGAAGAGGCTGGCTTTGACCACAGTTGTCCTGGCGCTGGGACTGGTGCAGGCGGCAGTCGCTGCCGACGAGCCCGACCTGATCTTCCGCCGCTCCACCGTGTTCAAATGGATTTCGCCCAACGACAAGCTCGCGACCTATGGCGTCGACGATCCCGAGGTCGAAGGTGTGGCCTGTCATTTCACGGTGCCGGAGAAGGGCGGCTTCAAGGGCTGGCTGGGAGTAGCGGAGGAAGTCTCCGACATTTCACTGGCTTGCCGGCAGATCGGCCCGATCCGATTCAAGGACAAGATGAGCCAGGGCGACGACATGTTCCGCCAGCGCCGGTCCCTGTTCTTCAAGAAGATGCAGATCGTCCGCGGGTGCGATGCCAAGCGCAACGTGCTCGTCTACATGGTCTATTCGGACAAGCTGATCGAAGGCTCGCCGAAGAACTCGACCTCTTCGGTGCCGATCATGCCGTGGGGCGCGGTCGACGCTGTCGTGCAGAAGTGCGGCGACTTCATCCAGTAGTGGAAGAAAAGGGCTAGAGCATTTTCGGTTCTGATTGAATCAGAACCGAAGCTCTAGCTTCTTGTTTTGACGCGTTTTCTTCACGCGAACCGGTGTCCACCCTCGGATCAAGTCCGAGGGCATGCTTCGCTCGAAAACGCTCTAGAACTGCCGTTTCTTCCAGTCGGACCCTCGCATGCTGGCCTGAAGGCGGGCTTGGGGATCGCGGCAGCCCACGAGGCGCACGAGCTTCTGCTGCGCGCATTCATTGTCACCCATGACGTGGATGTCCTGCTGCGACATCGCACCCGCCATCTGCTGCTGGCCGGGTTTGCGGGTCGCGGTTTCCTTGCCAACGTCGATGTTGCCATTGCCCACGACTGCGATCCTTCGTTGGATTGAGAGAAGTAGCTAACGCGCGACCATCAACAAAGGTTGCGAGTTGTGCGTCTGAGTCTGTGGAGCAAGCTGTTGGGTTCAGTTCGCTGCAGTGCTCCTAGCGGCCAAAGATTAAGAACTCGCGACGTTGTTGATCGGCACCCTGATAATCTAGCGCCAAACCGCGGTTGCGGGCGTTGATCTATGTCATTCGCGCGGTGATCATTTCTTCGCTGGTGGCGAGGCACGGCACGAGGGCGCTGGTGTACCAGAAATGCGGGTGCTGAAATCATTGCGTTTTCTGCCCCAATGTTTCGTCGCGCCGAGCCCACGAAACAATTCGGCAGTGGAATGAAACTATTTTGAGGTTTTCGCGCAGATGTCCGGAAACAGGGCGTGGTTATCAAACCGCCATACGATGGCGGGAACGCTGGAAGACCGGAGACAGCCAAATGCGGACGATCAGCTTCATCCTTGCCTTCGCCTTCGTCCTGGCTGGACCCTCAATGGCCGGGTCCTCCAACAGCGACCTTCCGGGGATCGGCAGCTTCTCTTATACGGGTTCGCCGATTGGAGGCGTCACGACTTAGGCTATCGTCGTTGCCGCCAACTGAGCTCCTTGTTTGAGCATGATCTTTTCGGGAAACCGGTTTCCACTTTTCCGGATCATGCTGTGAGAAGTCTGCAGGAAAGCCGACGGTAAATGAACTGCATGCTCTTGCGCACCTGTCTCGCCGTCATCGCGGCATCGATCATTTCTGCCAGTTCGGCGCAAGCGCAGGCGCCGACAGCGCATCAGACCCAGCCGGTGCAATTCCGCACCCTGTTCAAGGTGCTGCCCGACCCGCGCGGTGAATTCGTGCGCCAGTGCGCCCCCCACATGCTCGGCCGCTGGGCGCATCCGGAAGCCGTATGCGGCTGTCTGCACGATTATGCTGCCGCCACCGTCGAGGATCCCGATCTGCGCGAAGCCTTGCTGCGCGGGATCAGCGAGACCGGCGTGCCGACGATCGAGACCGACTGGGTGCCGCCGTCAAAGCAGTCCGAGATCGGCCCGACCTTCACCAAGATCGCGAAGCCGACGCTGCAGTGCATGTTCGATCCGGCGACGGAGTGAGCGGCGTTTCTCGATCATCCCACGAGGTCATCGCCCGGCCTTGACCGGCGATCCAGTATTCCGCGGCGCTTCTTGTGCGCACAACTGGCAATGTTGGTTACTATGCCCCGCCCGCGCGGGGCATGACGGACACCTCAGCGCTTCTTGGTGCCGAGGCGCGGGACGCATTTGCGCACGCGCGTCACGCCCTGGCTCGTCATCTGCGAGCCCGAGACTTCCTTGATCTGGCCCGCGGGGCATGATCCGTCGTCGACCATCACGCGCTGGCCCAGCCGCAAATCGATGATGTCCTGCTCGCGTCCCATTACCTGGGCCGACGCTGACAGCGGAGATGCGAGCCAGCCAAGCAGCACCATGCAACCGACGCGCAGAACTCTTTTCGAAATCATCAGCATCACTTGCCTTGGATCTTCAACCCGTCGGGGCCGACATTGATCTGGAAACCTTCGGGCTGCTTCTTGGCCTGGTAGAGCTGGTAGCTGAGCACGCCGATGACGGCGAGCAGCACACCGATGATCAGATACAGGACGTTGCGATTGCCGGGCATCCGGTATTTCCGCCGTACAGCTTTCATTTTCAGCTTAATGAGGCGCCGGCGATTCTCATAGAGCCGCGCGCGACGTTGACGTTTTGGCGACGCGGGCTCTCGGCTTACGGCTCTCGCGCAGCGCGGTGAGCGAGGCCTTCGCCAGTCGTTCGGCCGATGCTTTCAGTTGCGGAAGGCCGTGGCCGGCAAACCCCAGCACGAAGCCGGGCAGGGGACGCGCACGATGATAGGTCTCTGCGAGCAGCCAGCCGTCGACCCCGGCCGCGTTCCTGGCCTCTGACGCGACGAGCGGTTCGGTCGATGGATCGAACCGTGCCACCAGATGCAGACCCTGCGAGGGCACCGGCACCGACAGCTCGCCTTCGGAAGCCGCCGACAGCGTCGAGGCCAGCACGTCGCGGGCCTCGCGGTAGAGCCTGCGCACCTTCTTCAGGTTGGCGGCGAAGGCGCCGGAGTTGAGCATATCCGCGACGGCGCCTTCCATCAGCGTGGAGGGAAAGCGATCGAGCGCGGCGCGCGCTGCCGTCACCGGACCGATCAATTTTTCAGGCAGCGCGCAATAGCCGACGCGCAATCCGGGAAACAGTGTCTTGGCAAATGTGCCCATGTAGATGACGCGCCGCAGATGGTCGATGCCGGCGAGCGACAGCAGGGGAGCGCCGTCATACCGGAATTCGCTGTCGTAATCGTCCTCGAACACGAAGGCATCGGCGGCCTTGGCCCAGTCCAGCAGTTCCAGCCGGCGCGGCATCGACATCTGCACGCCGAGCGGAAACTCATGCGACGGCGTCACATAGGCCGCACGGGCCGCCGGCGCGCGGGCCCGGCCGTTCGCAACCACCATGCCCGATGCATCGACCGGAACGGAAACCGCGCGATAGCCGCAATGCTCGATGGTTCGGCGCGCGATCGGGTAGCCTGGATCCTCGCACCAGATCTGGTCGCGCGGCCTAAGGATCGCGCTGAGCACGATCCGCAGGCCGTGCAGCGTGCCGGACGTCAGCATGATCTGCTCGGGATCGCAGCGCAGGCCGCGCGCCGACAACAAATGGTCGGCGATTGCGGCGCGGAGCTCGCGGCTGCCCCTGGGATCGCCGTAGTGGAAATGCTCGGCGCTGAAGGCGCGCATCCTTCGGCCGACGAAGGCGCGGAAGCGCTGCAGGGCGCGGCTATCGATATGCGTGCAGCCAAGCGCCAGCGCGCCTTGCTGGGGCGCATCGATGGTGATCTTCGGCTTCGGTGCCTCGCGGGCTCGCGCAGGGATGCGAGCCGCGACGAACGTCCCCGAGCCCGTGGTCGCCACTGCGAACCCGTCCGCGATCAAACGCTCATACGCGGTGACGATCGCGTTGCGGCGAAAGCCGGTCTGCTTTGCGAGAGTGCGGGAGGGCGGTAGCGGCTCGCCGGGTTTGACGATGCCGCCGAGGATGGCGTGGCAAAGCGCCTGGTAGAGGCGCTGCTGGGCGGAAGCGCCTGGTGTGACATGCGGTCCGGAAAGGTCGAGCGGCAGCTCGGCCTTGCGCGGCGACGCAGAATTGGTCGAAATTTTTCGCATGGAATTGGCACTATCGCAGACCAAATCCGGCGCTACAACTGCTTCGAAACGTTCAAGATCCAGAAACAGGAGCTGCCGTGAGCGAAGGTGCTGCCGCCTCTTATCCGCTGTCACCACGAAACCAGGTGAAGCGCCGCCATGATCGCGGCTTCTATGATCATGAAACCGTGCACCGCATCCTCGATTCCTCGATGCTATGCCACGTTTCCTATGCGATCGACGGCCAGCCCTATTGCACGCCGACCTTCTTCTGGCGCGAAGGGACGAAGCTTTACTGGCACGGCAGCAGCGCGAGCCGGATGCTGAGGAACCAGTCCGCGGGCCAGAGGGTCTGTCTCACGGTTGCGCATCTCGACAGCCTGGTGCTGGCGCGCTGCGGCTTCAATCATTCGGCGGACTACCGCGCGGTGATGGCGTTCGGGTCAGCCTATCTGGTTACCGATCCGGACGAGAAACAGCGTGCGCTGGTCGCGATGGTCGACCGCTTCTTTCCCGATCGCACCGCGAGCCTGCGGCCGAGCAACACGCAGGAGATCAAGGCGACATCTTTCATCGCGATGGAGATCGAGGAGGCTTCCGCCAAGATCCGCGCCAAAGGCGTCGCCGATGACGACGAGGATTACGAACTGCCGATCTATGCCGAGCGCATCCCGGTGCGCACCGTGCTCGGCGCGCCGGAACCGTGCCCGCGGCTGCTTGACGGCGTGACGCGGCCGGCGTCGCTCGATGGCTATTCGGAAGGCCGGCTGCTCGATGAAGCACTACGAGATGCCTATTTTGTGCAGTACCCCGGCGGCTGAGATCACGCTATAGCGTTGCGGGCCAAGCGCCCACACGCTTGATGATCGAACCTGGAGTTGGAGCTGCTGCATGAGTGCCGATACGCAACAAAGGATCCTGGACGCCGTTGATGCCGGCTTCGCTGCGCAGCTTGCGACCACGAAGGAATTCGTTGCGATCCCATCGACGCGTGGCGCGGAAGGTCCGTGCCAGGACATGATCGGCGATCTCCTGCGCGCACGCGGCTACGAGGTCGACGACTGGCATATCAATGTTGACGATCTGAAGAACCTGCGCGGCTTCGGCCCGATCGAGCATGATTTCTCCAGGGCTCGTACGGTGGTCGGCACCTATCGGCCGCCCAGCAATGGCGGCAAATCGCTGATCCTGCAGGGGCACTGCGACGTGGTGCCGACCGGCCCGCTCGACATGTGGGAGACGCCGCCATTCTCGCCCACCATCAAGGATGGGCGCATGTATGGCCGCGGCGCCTGCGACATGAAGTCGGGCACGATCGGCGCCCTCTATGCGCTGGATGCGATCAAGGCGGCAGGCTTGCGCCCAACGGGGCGGATCCACTTCCAGTCCGTGATCGAGGAGGAGAGCACCGGCGTCGGTGCGCTCTCGACCCTGCAGCGCGGTTATCGCGCCGATGCCTGCCTCATCCCGGAGCCGACCGACGGCAAGATGATCCGCTCGCAGGTCGGCGTGATCTGGTTTCGGCTGAAGGTGCGCGGCTTCCCCGTGCATGTGTTCGAGGCCGGCGCCGGGTCGAATGCGATCATGGCGGCGTATCACTTGATCCACGCGCTGGAAAAGTTGGAGGCTGAATGGAACGAGCGCGCCAAGGCCGACCGGCACTTCAAGCACGTCGCGCATCCCATCAACTTCAATCCCGGCATCATCAAGGGCGGCGACTGGGCTTCCAGCGTGCCGGCCTGGTGCGATGTCGACTGCCGCATCGCGGTGCTGCCGGGCTGGTCGATTGCGGAGTGCCAGAAGGAGATTTTGGCCTGTGTCTCTGCGGCCGCGCGTGACCATCGCTTCCTTTCCAACAATCCGCCAGAAGTGCAGTGGTCGGGCTTCCTGTCCGAGGGCTATGAGCTGACTGACGCGGCCGAGCCGGAAGCGGCGTTCGCGAAGGCGTTCGGCGCCGTCTATGGCGGCACGGTGGAAGACCGCGCCTTCACCGCGCTCACTGACACCCGCTTCTATGGATTGAACTACAACATCCCGAGCCTATGCTTCGGAGCCAGCGGCGCGGCGATGCACGGCTTCAACGAATATGTCGACCTGGAGTCGCTGCGCAAATCCACCAAGGCCACCGCACTGTTCATCGCGGAATGGTGCGGGGTGGAGAGGGTGTAGGGTGTAGAAGGGTGGGCAAAGCGAAGCGTGCCCACCTTCTCTTGCACCGACCGCGAACGGTGGGCACGCTGCGCTTTGCCCACGCTACGACACCGATGGCCACAGCGCCGCTACTATCGCATCCAATCCATCTGTGAGCGCGGCTGGGCCCGGCTGCAAGATGATCGTCGACTTGATCTCGATGATGCGGTCGTTGCGCACGGCGGGGATGTCGTTCCAGCCGGGGCGGTTGCGGATACGATCGGGCACGACCTTCTTGCCGCACCAGGAGGCGAGGATCACGTCAGGCGCGGCGTCGCGCACAATCTCGGGCGCGATGATGCGATCTTTCGCCGCCTTCTGTAACCGCAAGCCTGGCAGTGCGTCTTCGCCGCCGGCGATCTCGATCAATTCCGATACCCAGCCGATGCCGCTGATCAGGGGATCGTCCCATTCCTCGAAATAGACTTTTGGTTTCGGCTGCGGACGCGGCGTCGCAGCGATGCTGGCGAGGCGCTGCTCAAAGCTCGTCGCAAGCTGGTCGGCGCGCTCGGCGGCGCCGACCATGGCGCCGAGCGTGCGGATCATCGCCATGATGCCGGCAATGTCGCGCTGGTTGAAGACGTGAACGTCGACGCCGGCCCGCACGAGATCGGCGACGATGTCAGCCTGGATGTCGGAGAAGGCGAGCACGAGGTCCGGCTCGAGCGCCAGGATTTTCGGGATGTCCGCCGAGATGAACGCCGCGACGCGCGGCTTCTCGCGCCGGACCTGCGGCGGCCGTACCGCATAGCCGGAGACGCTGACGATGCGATCCTGCTCGCCGAGCAAATACAGCGTCTCCACGGTCTCCTCGGTCAGGCAGACGATCCGGCGGGGAGGGAAGTGGCGCATCGGAAAATCTCTCTCATTGGCGCATCGTCACATCGGCCATTACCTCGGACGTCATTGCCTGATTTACCGGCTCCGTCCATTCTCCGCCGCTGCCGCGCGCACAACAAAACGGGAGGACGCATGACGCCGCTGGAAAAGATCCAATCGATGAAAATGCCGTTTGCGGAACTGAAGGGCGTCACGTTCACAGAGGCCGACAAGGACCGCGTGGTGGCGAGGATGCTGGTGCGGCCGGACCTCTGCACGCTGCATCACACCATTCACGGCGGCGCGGTGATGGCGTTTGCGGACTCGGTCGGGGCGGCCGCGACCGTGATCAATCTGCCCGAGGATGCCAAGGGGACCACCACGATCGAGAGCAAGACCAACTTCATCGGCGGCGCCAAGGAGGGGAGCACGGTGATCGCCATCGCCACGCCTGTGCATCGCGGCCGGCGCACGCAGGTCTGGCAGACTCGGCTGGAAACCGAGGACGGCAGACTGGTCGCCATCGTGACCCAGACCCAAATGGTACTATAGTGCGCTCGCCATCCCGAAATTCATCAAATCCAGGATGAAAGATCAAGTGAATCCAAATGCAACATTCGGTGAATCTAAGCACTTGAATTTCATGTTGCGACGCACAATATTGCGCGTCTAGGGATTCGACGCCTCCTCGAGGGCTACCACGAGGAGCTATGGAATGAACTACGATTCTACCGGTTCGGCGCCGGCCAAGGGCACTGTTCGGACGCTGAGCCAATCGGAATTGCCGCTTCTGCAGGACCATCTGCTGAGGCTGGACCGAACCAGCCGCTATGATCGCTTCCATGGCTTCATGGATGACAGCTTCATCAAGCGCTATGGCGAGAAGTGCGCCAATGACGGCACCGTCATCATCGCCTATTTCGAGGACGGCACGGTGCGCGGTGCGGCCGAATTGCATCGGCCGGACCAATCGCCTGATGGCGAGCCTGAGATCGCCTTTAGCGTGGAGCGCTCGGCGCGCCGCAATGGCGTCGGCAGCATCCTGTTCCGCAAGCTGATCGCAGAGGCGCGGGCGAGGGGCTATCGCTCGCTTCGGATCACCACCGGCGCGCAGAACCAGGCGATGCGTGCGCTCGCCAGCAAGTTTGGCGCGAAGCTGACCTTCCGCCACGGCGAATCCACCGGCAGCATCGATCTTGCGCGGCATGGCCAGCCGGAACTGGTCCCCGCGACGACCGTCGCGCCGCTGGAGGCCGCGCGCGCGATCGCCGATCTCAACCGCGCCTATTGGCAGATGGTGTTCAAGATGTACGGCTGGGGCCGCGCCGCCTGATCGGCGCGCGCAACTCGTGCGCCCCAACTCTGCGGGCAATTCGCTCAGGTGAACGAATCGCCAATCGCAGTTCAGGTGCCAGTGCGCTTGTCGTTGCCGAACCGCCGGACCACGCGCCGCTCGACCACGACCGCGCGCTGCGCGCCTTGCTCGCCCGTGATCACACGGGTCGCCGACCTCGCGGTGGTGCGCGCCGTCTTCTTCACCTCAGCCAGCACCTCCTCGTAAGGGAGGCCCATCAAGGCGGACGCGATCTCGGCCTGTTGCTCAAGGTCGTCGGTGATGCCGACGGCGGCGAAGATCGCTTCCTCCAGCGTCGGCGGATCGCGCCTCACGCGTCGGGGACCATATTTCGTTTGCCAGTCTTCGCTCATCGGGGCCTCGCTGGGAGCGGGATGACGGTTCCATCAGTCGTCATCCGCCCGCCGCTTCGTTTTGAGCATGATCTCCGCGCAAACGCTTCGTCTGTCGCGGTAGCTATTTTTCCGGATCATGCTTGGGCGGATACCTAGGCTGCATATTGTTGCATTGCAATATGAAACTGACATGGCAATCCAGCCATGCACGGTAGACTTTCTCCAGATCATGATCCGATTGGACAGAATCGGATCATGATCTGATCTCTTTGTTTGAGCATGACCTTTTCGGAAAACCGGTTTCCGCTTTTCCGGATCATGCTCTGTTTACCTCGCCTCATCGCGCGATCGTGACCGGTTATGCACCGCAATCGTGCGTCGCTACGCGGTCGTCATCCGGATCGAGGGCGCTGTTTCGATGGCCGCGGAATCAACCGGCGGCTGCGGCCAGCGTTTCAACGCGGCGCGGCCCGCTTCGGTCAGCACATAGATTCCACGCTCGGCGCGGTCGAACCAGCCGTAGACATTGTGCAGCAGGATCTTGCCGGCATCCGGAATATCCACCCGGAGCTCGCGCACGCGCCGTGGTCCACTGGCGAGCGCAGACGCGCAGGCGAGCGCCTGCTGGCGGTAGGCCGTCATGATCGGCGAGCGCGTGCTGCCGCCCATCACGGGATCGCCCTTGCGGCGATTGTGCTCGGCAACCAGGCGCGAGCGCTTCTTCGGATCACGGCGCGGCGCCGTGGTCGGCGGCTTCACCAGCACCTCGACCTCGCCGGCGCTGGTCACTCCCAGCATGCCGAAGCCGAGGCGGCGGCAGAGATTGCGGTAGCGCGCGTCGCTCTCGCGGCCTTTGCCGCGCGACGACAATTTGGCGGCGATCCAGATCTCGTCGCAGGCGCCGGCGCGACCGACCGCCTGCAGGATCAGTTCCAGGTTGAAGGTGAGCTTCAGCTCACCGACCACGACGACCGGCGGATCGTCGCCGCTGAGCGCCACGAGGTCGCAGCCGCCGATCTCGCCCTTCACCGTGAAGCCGAGCTTTTCGAGAAATCGTTTGACGGGCAGATAGAGCGAGGTTTCCACGCGCAAAACTCTCCAGTCGCGAAATGCCGCGACTCAGTTGCAGAAGTTTACCGCAAAGCGTTTGCCGGGACGGTGGCAAAACGGTTAGTCTTCGTGCGGGACGACTAGACCAAATGGCAATCGGTAAGCCTGCGCGAGCAAACGGTCCGCGCGGGGTATGGTGCATTTGTCGCGTGAGAAGCAGGCGCCAGGGTGCTGCAGGGACTATACAAATTCTCGTTCAGGACAGCGCGGGGCACTGGCTGCGGCGTGATGTTCGCAACCGCCTCCGGCAAGTTCTATGGCGGCAATTCCGGTTCGTCCTTCATCGGCAGCTACACGGAGGAAGGCGGCGTCATCTCATCCGAGGTGAAGATGACGCGCCACAATCACGATCCGAACTATGTGCCGATGTTCCCGGTCGACAACATCGTCATGACCTTCAAGGGCACGCACAAGGGCGACGAGGTTCATTTCGAAGGCGGGACCACTGCCTTACCCGGCGTCGTGTTCACGGCGATCCTGACCCCGATCAACGACAAGGATGCGCCTGCGCCGGGCAAAGTCGGACCCGACGGCATCGGCAATGGGCTCTATTCCATCCACATTCGCATGCTCGATGGGCTCGACGGCGGCAATACCGGCGTGATGATGCTGCATGACGGCCGCATCTGGGGCGGCGACGCCTATTTCGACTATATCGGTGCCTACACCGCCGCGAACGGCCGGTGGAAGGGCGAGATCGTCAACCGCGAGCATACGCCGAGCCTGGGAGAGCGACCGCTGTTCGGCCGCCACGAAGTCGGCATCGGCTTCTCCGGGACCTACGATTCCGAAGGTGCCGAAGCTGAAGCCACTGCGCTCGCTGGCAAGCGCAGCGTCCGCTTCAAGGCGGTGCTGAAGAAGCTGGTGGAGGCGTGAGCGAGAGAGTCAAACGCGGCCATTCACCGGCAACAGCGCGCCGGTGACTGCGCTCGCTGCGTCGCTGGCGAGGAACAGGATGACGTCGGCGAGTTCCTTTGGCGCCACCCATTTTGAGAAATCCGCCCTCGGCATGCTGGCGCGGTTTGCTGCGGTGTCGATGATCGAAGGCAACACGGCGTTGACCGTGATCTTGCCTTTGTGCTCGGCGGCGAGCGCTTCGGTCAGGCGGTGCACGCCGGATTTGGAAGCTGCATAGGCGCCCATGCCGGCGCCTGCCTGCAGTGCACCGAGCGCGCCGATATTGATGATACGCGCGGCGCTGGACGCAAGAAGATGCGGGATCGCCGCGCGCGAGGCGTTGAGCGCGGTCGTGACATTGAGCGCATACATCCGCTGCCAGGTTGCGGGATCGCCGTCTGCGACCGTCTCGAAGGCAAAGCCGCCGGCGATGTTGATCAGCGCATCGAGCCGGCCGAAATGCGCCGCCGCCGTGTCGATCGCCTTTTTTGCCTGGGCTGCGTCGGTCAGATCAACGCCGCCGAACTCGATCCGGCCCGACGTCGGCGAAAGCGATGACGGCGCGTGATCAATGCCGGACACGCGTGCGCCGCGCGCCAGGGCTTCCTCAGCGACCACCTTGCCGAGCGCACCGGACGCGCCGGTGATGACGATAACTTTTCCGTTCATGAGACAGCTCCGCACTACCCGGGCAGGACAGACTAAACTCAGCAGAAATTCATTTGCAATGCCGGCAAAATCCTCGCGAAATAGGCCCTCAACGTTAAATAGTATTCAATTTGTGAGGCCCGAAATGATTGACAATTTTGCAGATGCCGAATTGCCTGATCAGTTGATCGCCTTCAAATATCCGCTGACACGCCCGGCCGAGGCGCTTCGGCACGGCGGGCCGCTCAAGATCGTGGCGATGGGATCATCGTCGACCGCTGGCCGGGAAGATGTCTTGCCTTATCCATACTGGCTGGAAATGTATCTGAGGCGTGCCTGCGATAATCCAAGGATCGATGTGCTCAACAGGGGGGTAGGCGGTCAAGAGGCGATCGAAGAACTGGATCGCTTCGATTCGGACATTTTCGCCGAAGCGCCGGCACCGTCACTGGTGATCTGGCAGGTCGGCACCAACGCCGTCTTCCACAAGGAGAAGTACAACGTCGACGACGTCGCGGAGAAAATTGCCGTCGGCGTAGACCGGCTTCGTGCCCATGCAGGCCAGATGGACGTGCTACTGATCGATCCGCAACATGTCCCGGCGATGCTGATCGACGATAAGGCCGAGCTTTCCGAGCGCATGGTCTCGCTGATCGCCGCAGTGGCAGAGCGGGCGGGAGTCAATGTGTTTCGCCGCTGGGCGCTGATGCAGCATTGGCACGCGCAGAACAATATCGGTTTCGATCGTATGGTCGACCCGACCGATCCTGATCGATTGCATCAGAGCAACGGCAGCACGCTCCGGATGTCTAGGGGCCTTAACGATGCTATCCGGAAAGCTGCTGCCGTAGCGTAGCCATGCACGTAAGACTACGGCCTTGCCCTTGATTGGTAAAATTTGCCGGACTTCCGTAAGTCGATTGCAGAATCCGTTCGCTAGAAGCGAGGTCTCATCATGGCAGGGGATCAGACCATGGGAAACTTACCCGATCACGGTTTACCGCTCGTTCAGCTTAAGGAGCAGCGGCGGGACTTGGTCGTCGCGCTGCAGAATCGCACCGGTCCGGTCAGCGGCTGGGAGTTGATGCAGATCGCGGCCGTGCAGCAGGCGATCTCGGCTTTCGAGGAAGTCATTGCCGACCTCGACGCCGAGCTGGAAGCGGCTGCTTAAGTTCTCTCGAGATAGAGCGCGGCGAGCTGCTTGCGCTCGCTCTCTCCGACACCAAGGCCGTCGCGGATATAATTGTCGAGGCCACCATAGCCGGCGCTGATGGCCTCGAACGACGTGGCCAGGAACGCCGCCCGCACCGTGCCGATCACCTGCAGGACAGTGTCCGGTAGATCGCTCGGCACGGAAGCATCGCGCCGATAGAAGCGGTTGGTCAGCAGATAATCTTCCGAGATCACCTCGTCGGGAACGCCGAGCGTATGCAGGATCAGCGCGCAGGCGAAGCCGGTGCGGTCCTTGCCGGCGCTGCAATGGATGACGAGCGGCGCGCGGTCCTCCAACAGATGCGCAAACAGCGTACGGAAGCGCGGCGTGTTCTCCTGCACATAGCTGCGGTAGGAATCGCGCATCACCTCGATGGCGTCGTTCTCGGTCGGCGGATTGCCGCTGGCGGCGATGGTGCGCAGCGCGGCGATCACCGTCGGTTCGACCGGCAGGGAATGCACGGTGATCTCGGCCACGCCGCAAAGCCCCTCGGCGCGCTCCTCGCGGCCACGGAAATCGAAGGCGCTGCGGACGCCGAGGCCGCGGACCACCGCGACATCGTCGTCGGTGAGGCGGCCGAGATGGTTGGAGCGAAAGATCTGGCGCCAACGGACGCTGCGGCCGTCGCGCGTAAGGTAGCCGCCGAGGTCACGGAAATTGCTCGCGCCGGCGAGATTGAAATGTCGGGCAGGGGAGTCTTGCATCGGGTGACTTGAGCAATCTTGTACGGCAAGCAGATGACCGGATAGGAGATGGTGCGCATCCCGCGCTCGTCTATACTCAAGGCAGCTCCGGGGGGCGAAGCATGAATCATCGGTTGGCAGCGATTTTCGCGGTGGTCTTGGTGGCGGGAACCCTCGCCGGCAGGTCGCAAGCCTCGGCCCAAAGCTCGTTCCAGAACTATCGCTGCGCCGACGGCACGCAGTTCATCGTCGGATTTTTCCAATACGACTCCCGCGCCCATCTGCAGCTCGACGGCAAGGCGGTAACGCTGTTGAAGCGGCTGACGCTATCAGGCGCGCGCTACTCCGGCAGTGGCGTTACGCTAAGGATCACGAAAGCCGGTCTTGCCACGCTCAAGCACGCCAAGCGCCGGGCCACGGCCTGCGAGCTGGCATGAAAAAGGGCCGAAACGCGCTCGTTCCGACCCTTTTCGACGCTACCGATCCCCGACATTCCCGTCGGGAGGCTATCCGATATTGACCCGGCATTAGTGGTCACGCGTTGGCTTGGATTCTTCGATCGCCGCTTGGTGGTACCAGCTACCGCTGCAATCGGCCTTGTTCACCTGTGAAGCGGCAATCTCGAGCGCCGACTTGGTCTCACCGTAGCGGCGCCCTGCGATGGACGCCCGGCCGCCAACCGGGAATTGGTAGATCTTGGCAGATCCCTGATTCAGACCCGTATTCATGTCATCCTCTCCTCTGATCGGAGCCGCGATCCTCCATGGTGCGCCCGACTCGTTCTCGTGTGGTTACTTGGATAGTTACTTGGACTTGCGATATCGGCCGTGCCCCGCCCGGATGCAAGTTGATCAAAAAATGTCACTCGATGATTATTCTCTAGGCATTTTTGGTTTTGCTTCGCGTGAGGCAACAAGCAGGTGACCAACGCTTGAGCCGGGCCGAGGGTTGCGGTCGCGCGGCGGCGTCTCCGAGCAATGCCGCGAAAGCCTGCCAAGGCTTTAATCGGACGGTGGGCGCCTAGAGGAAATTGCCGGAGAATCGGGCGCTGGCGGTACCCTGGGAGCGTCAATTGGCCGCTTCGTACGCATGCCAGCCGCGCTTCTATGTCGCAGCAAAAAAGAGCTAGCGCCGTCTGGACTTTTCCCCAGAGACCCGCTCCCGCATTGCAGCGATTGGCATTCAAATTGCTTGGTACATTCTTGGCCGATGGTGGCCGGGTACGCGTGGGGCAACCGAGTGGCTTTTCGGCCCCTCGCGTTTTGCATCATCAACAGAGAGGCTCAATGACTAAGTACAAGCTCGAGTATATTTGGCTCGACGGGTATACGCCGACACCGAACTTGCGCGGCAAGACTCAGATCAAGGAATTCGCGTCGTTCCCGACGCTCGAGCAGCTTCCGCTCTGGGGCTTCGATGGCTCCTCCACCATGCAGGCTGAAGGCCACAGCTCCGATTGCGTGCTGAAGCCGGTCGCCGTCTATCCGGACGCTGCGCGCACCAACGGCGCGCTCGTGATGTGCGAAGTCATGATGCCCGATGGCGTCACCCCGCATCCGTCCAACAAGCGCGCCACCATTCTCGATGACGCCGGCGCCTGGTTCGGCTTCGAGCAGGAATATTTCTTCTACAAGGACGGCCGTCCGCTGGGCTTCCCCTCGAGCGGCTATCCCGCTCCGCAGGGCCCGTACTACACCGGCGTCGGCTACAAGAATGTCGGCGATGTTGCCCGCAAGATCGTGGAAGAGCATCTCGACCTCTGCCTTGCTGCCGGCATCAACCACGAAGGCATCAACGCCGAAGTGGCGAAAGGCCAGTGGGAATTCCAGATCTTCGGCAAGGGCTCCAAGACCGCCGCTGACCAGATGTGGATGGCGCGCTATCTGATGCTGCGCCTGACCGAGAGCTATGGCATCGACATCGAATTCCACTGCAAGCCGCTCGGCGACACGGACTGGAACGGTTCCGGCATGCACGCCAACTTCTCGACCCAGTACATGCGCGAAGTCGGCGGCAAGGAGTACTTCGAGGCGCTGATGGAAGCCTTCAAGGCCAACCGCGCTGACCACATCGCGGTCTACGGCCCTGATAACCATATGCGCCTGACCGGCAAGCACGAGACGGCCTCGATCGATACCTTCTCTTACGGCGTGGCCGACCGCGGCGCTTCGATCCGCGTTCCGCACTCCTTCGTCAACAACGGCTACAAGGGTTATCTGGAAGATCGCCGTCCGAACTCCCAAGGCGACCCCTACCAGATCGCTTCGCAGATCCTGAAGACCGTCTCTCAAGTCCCGACCGGCAAGAAGGCCGCGGCCTAAGACGCTCCCGGCCCGGGCTGGGGGCGCCCGGGGCCGCAATCAAGTCCGCCAATGCCGTTCGGCTTTGGCGGACTTTTGCATTTTAACGGCATTGGACTGGTTGCGCTTCCGAACCGTCGACACGCTTTGTTTAGCGCAAAGCCGGTATCGACCTTGCCGAAAGCGCGCTACACTTGGCTCGGATGCGCGCGGGCCGGGGGCCGAAGTGGGTTTCGGAGGCTTCTACAAGGTCAGATTTCAGCTCAATGATGCGGTCGGCCGCAGCGTCATGCACGCGCATGACGGCAAGATGCTCGGCGGCAATTCGGCCTTCGCCCATATCGGCACCTATGAGGAAAGCGGCGACGATGTCTCGGTCGTGGTCAGGACCGTGCGCCACAATCCGGATCCCAACTATCCCGCCATGGCCGGCACCGATGATGCGACGCTGGTGGCGCGGGGCCGGCCCGATGGCGACACCTATCGTTTCGAGGGAGGGTTGCGCGAGGTGCCGGGCGTCCCGTTTCAGGCATTGTTGACGCCGATCGAGGAGCAGGAGGTCCCGATCGCCGGCGGTGTCGGCGAGGGCGGGATTGCCAACGGCCTTTATTCCATTCATCTCCGCCTGCTCGATGGGGTCTCAGGCGGCCTGACCGGCGTGATGCTGCTCAAGGATGGCCGCATCGTCGGCGGTGACGCGTTCTTCTATTATCTCGGTACTTACGTTTCGGAGAATGGCCGCTGGAAAGGCCAGATCCTCAACCAGGAGCACACACCGGCCAGGGGCGAGAATCCGATCTTCGGCGGCCACGAAGTCGGCATCGGCTTTTCCGGCACGTGTAATGAAGAGGGAGCGGTGCTGGAAGCAACCGCGCTCGCCGGCAAGCGCAGCCTGCGATTGACGGCGGTGCTGAAGCTGATGCGCCGACTGTAAGACGCGATGCCCGACACCATTCGCCTGCTCTCCACGTTGGCGCTGAAAGGCGCAGTTGCCGATCTTGCCGGACAGTACGCGGCCGCCGGCGGCGTGCGGATCGACGCCGATTTCGCGCCGACGCTCG
Source organism: Bradyrhizobium sp. LeoB3 (assembly GCF_055456055.1). Taxonomy (NCBI): domain Bacteria; kingdom Pseudomonadati; phylum Pseudomonadota; class Alphaproteobacteria; order Hyphomicrobiales; family Nitrobacteraceae; genus Bradyrhizobium; species Bradyrhizobium sp. LeoB3. Next base: position 30,745 of record NZ_JBVBEF010000017.1, on the reverse strand, counting down.
CGCTGCTCGACCGGATCAGGCGCGGCGAGGGCGCCGACATCCTCATCCTGACGCAAGAGGGGCTCGCCGAGCTCGCGCGGGAAGGAAGCGTCGCCGCGGCGAGCTGCGTCGATCTCGCGCGCTCTTATGTCGGCATCGCCGTGAAGGAGGGAGCCTTGCATCCCGACATTGCCAGCGAGGCGGGGTTGCGCGCGACGCTGCTGGCTGCGCGCTCGGTGGCGTATTCGCGGATCGGCGCCAGCGGGATTTTCTTCGCGCGACTGATCGAGCGCCTGGGCATCGCGGCCGAGATCAACGCGCGCGCGACCATTATCCCGTCGGGCTTCACCGCGGAACGGCTCGTCACTGATGAGGCCGATCTCGCCGTGCAGCAGATCAGCGAATTGAAGCAGGTTGCCGGCATCGAGGTCGTCGGACCAATTCCGCGCGAGTTGCAGACGCCGGCGGTGTTCTCCGCCGGCCGCATGACAGCTTCGGAGAAGGCGGAGCAGGCCGGCCGGCTGCTGCGCTATCTCGCTTCCGACGAGGTCGCGCCGGTGCTGCGCGAGTCGGGGCTTGAGCCTTGAATTTGCCGGCCGTTGGACGCAACTTGCCAGCCATGATCAAGCGAATTCATGCAGCCGCACTTCTCGCCGTCACAGTGCTCGCGGCGCCAGGCCATGCCCATGCGCAATCGGCCGACCTCGTGCTGTGCGACCGCCTCGCGGCCGATCCCTCCGATCCCGACAAGCCCGCCGACGTCAAGGGCGCGCCGGAGGTCGCCTCGGCCGACATTGCGACCGCGATCAAATACTGTGCGGTTGCTGCGAAATCCTCGCGCCGGGCGATGTATCAGCTCGGGCGTGCCTATGCAGCCAACCGGCAAACGGCGGAAGCGGTCGCGGCCTGGCGGAAGGCGGCAGACAAGGGCTCGACCTCGGCGATGGTCGAGCTCGGCGTGCTCTACGGGACCGGCGCGGGCGTCGCGAAGGACGAGGCGCAGGCACGCAAATTGTTTGAGCGCGCGGCGCAGGCTGGCAATCCGCGCGGCGTCACCAATCTGGCCGCGCTCGGCGGAGCCTCGGCGGCCGACCCGGCGCGCGCCCGCGAATTGCTCGCGAAGGCCGCCGAGACCAACCCCGAGGCGCAATATCAGCTCGGCCTGATGCTCTCGGAGGGCTCCGGCGGCGAGAAGGACGATGTCGCGGCACGCGCGCTGTTCGAGAAGGCGGCGGCGCAAAATCATCCCGCTGCGCTGGAGCGGATGGGCGCCTTCGCGCAATCCGGCCGCGGCGGTCCGAAGGATTCGGATGCCGCAAAAGCCTATTACGAGCGCGCCGCCGCGCTCGGCGACGAGGACGCCAAGAAGGCGCTGGAGCGGGCGCGATGTCCGATGACGATCAAGGACAAGCGCGGCAATGTCGTGACTAATCTCTGCTTCTAGCGCGATCAATGGTAACCCAGCCGTCATTGCGAGCAAAGCGAAGCAATCCATCTCTCGAAACTTGCGGAGACAATGGATTGCTTCGCTACGCTCGCAATGACGGCTGTTGTGTTGCTTGGTCGAATTCCCCAGGCGGCTTTGATCAGGCGCAAGACTCCCACGATTCTCCTCGCTAGGCTGCAAGCAAAACAATGTTCTGCGGTCGCAGCCGCGGGAAGAAATGGAGTTTGCGATGAAACGGCGTGCTCTCGTGATAGCTCTGCTTCTGTCTGCGGCGTCGACAACATTGGCGATCGCGCAGTCGGATCTGAAGCAGCCTTCTTCGAGCGACCGATATGTCCCACGGCTTGGCGACATCATGAGCGCTGCGCAACAGCAGCACCAGAAATTGTGGTTGGCCGCCACGGCCCAGAATTGGGAGCTTGCGGCTTATGAACTGCGCCAGCTCGAGTCCAGTCTTGCGGAGGCGGCCATGATGTATTCCGGCATCCCCGTCAGCAATGTCACCACGCTGAAGGATCCGTTGCAGTCGGTTTCCGACGCGATCGCGGCGAAGGATGGCCGCAAATTTGCGAAGGCTTATGCCAGTCTGACCGAAGGCTGCAACTCCTGTCACACATCGATGGGCCGAAGCTTCATCGCCATCCGTGTTCCCACCGGACCGCAGCCATTTGGCAATCAGCTCTTTCCGCCGCAGCGCAAGCCGTAATGGAACCGAGAGGGTGCGGCGTGGTTGATCGGGCAAAAGGAGACCCGACCATGATCCGCAAATTACGATCCGGCGAATACCGCCTCTATTCGCGGAAGGTCAATCCGAAGACCGGCAAACGTCGCAATCTCGGCACCTTCAAGTCTCGCGCCGCGGCCGAAAAGCACGAGCGCGACGTGCAGTATTTCAAGCGGCACTAGCAGGGCTCGTTTCGGAAGGAAAATCGCGCTGAAGCGGAGCGGGTGGCGGAACGTCTTTGCGCTGGCGGGCGAAATCGACTAAGAGCGCTCCGCACAGATGTCCCACCAGATAGCGCAATGATCCGTCTCGACAACGTCAGCAAGCAGGCCGGCCACCAAATCCTCTTCATCGAAGCTTCCGCAGCGCTCAACCGGGGTGAAAAGATCGGCCTCGTCGGGCCGAACGGCGCCGGCAAGTCGACGCTGTTCCGGATGATCGCAGGCCAGGATGTGCCCGACGAAGGGCAGGTGGCGGTCGATCGCGGCATCACGATCGGCTATTTCAGCCAGGATGTCGGCGAGATGTCCGGCCGCAGCGCGGTCGCCGAGGTGATGGACGGCGCAGGCCCCGTCAGCATCGTTGCGGCCGAGCTGAAGGAGCTCGAGGCTGCGATGGCCGATCCTGAACGCGCCGATGAGATGGACGACATCATCGCGCGCTATGGCGAGGTGCAGGGACGGTTCGAGGAGCTTGACGGCTACGCGCTCGAGGGGCGGGCGCGCGAGGCGCTGGCCGGCCTTGGCTTCAGCCAGGAGATGATGGACGGCGACGTCGGCTCGCTCTCGGGCGGCTGGAAGATGCGCGTGGCGCTGGCGCGCATTCTCTTGATGCGTCCGGATGTCATGCTGCTGGACGAGCCGAGCAACCATCTCGATCTCGAAAGCCTGATCTGGCTCGAGCAATTCCTGAAGGGCTACGAGGGCGCGCTGTTGATGACGTCGCACGACCGCGCGTTCATCAATCGCGTGATCGGCAAGGTGATCGAGATCGACGGCGGCGCGCTCACCACTTACTCCGGCGACTACGAGTTCTATGAGCAGCAGCGCGCGATGGCCGACAAGCAGCAGCAGGCTCAGTTCGAGCGTCAGCAGGCGATGCTGGCGAAGGAGATCAAGTTCATCGAGCGCTTCAAGGCGCGCGCTTCCCATGCGGCCCAGGTGCAAAGCCGCGTCAAGAAGCTCGACAAGATCGAGCGGGTCGAGCCTCCGAGACGCCGCCAGACCGTGGCGTTCGAATTCCTGCCGGCGCCGCGCTCCGGCGAAGACGTGGTCGCGCTGAAGAACGTCGACAAGGGCTATGGCAGCAAGCGAATCTATGAAGGACTGGACTTCATGATCCGCCGGCGCGAACGCTGGTGTGTGATGGGCGTCAACGGCGCCGGAAAGTCGACGTTGTTGAAACTGGTGGCCGGCTCGACTGAGCCGGACAACGGCACGGTCGTGCTCGGCGGCAGCGTCAAGATGGGTTATTTCGCGCAGCACGCGATGGATCTGCTCGACGGCGAACGCACGGTGTTTCAATCACTTGAAGACGCGTTCCCGCAGGCAGGGCAGGGCTCGCTCCGCGCGCTTGCCGGCTGCTTCGGCTTCTCCGGCGACGATGTCGAGAAGAGGTGCCGGGTGCTGTCGGGCGGCGAGAAGGCGCGGCTGGTGATGGCGAAGATGCTCTACGATCCCCCGAACTTCCTGGTGCTGGACGAGCCGACCAACCATCTCGATCTTGCGACCAAGGAGATGCTGATCAACGCGCTGTCGGAGTTTGAAGGCACGATGCTGTTCGTCTCGCACGACCGGCATTTTCTCGCCGCGCTTTCCAACCGCGTTCTGGAACTGACGCCGGACGGTATCCACCAATTTGGCGGGGGCTATACGGAGTACGTCGCCCGCACTGGCCAGGAAGCACCGGGGCTGCGGAGCTAGCTTTCGACTGCCTGGGGGACGGCGAGGGCGGGTCAACGGTTCAGGGCGACGTCCCTGAACGCCTCGACCAGCGGCCGCTCGAGCTTGCCCTTCATGCCCTGCAGGACTTCGTATGCCGCCGCCCGCGGCATCGCCTTTTTGTAGGTCCGCCGCTCGATCAATGCGGAGAAGATGTCGGAGATGGTCAGGATACGCACGATATCGGAGATGCTTTCGGCGCAAAGCCCGTCCGGATAGCCGCTGCCATCAAGAAACTCGTGATGGTGCCGTACGGCATCGAGGATTTCGGCCGAGATGCCGGGCGTTCCCTTCAGCACGGCATGGCCCGCGGCAGGATGGGTTTCGATCAGCGCACGTTCCTCGGCATCGAGCCTGCCGGGCTTGTCCAGGACGGCGAGCGGAATCCTTGCCTTGCCGAGGTCGTGAAACATTGCCCGCCCCATAAAGACGCTCGATATCGGCCTTCGCCATGCCAAGGCTGAGGCCGAAATCGACGGCGATGCCGGTGACCAATAAGCAGTGCTGGTAGGTGCCCTCATGGTGACGGCGAACTGTCGCGAGCCAGTCGGACAGCCCACGCTCGGCGATCGTCTCTGCGATCACGTTGCCGGCGTCCTTGGCCTCCGCGACATTGACCGCCCAGCCGCAGGTGACCGCCGAGAACATCGAGGCGAAGCTGGCCGCGCCGACCGATGCAGCCTCCCGCGTGCTCGAGGCGGGTTCGCTCGGAACGATCGATGTGGTCTCGCCCGGCGCGAGCTTTGCCAGCAACTGGGCCGGCTTGACCGGACTGAGCAACGCATGCGTCGCGCCAAGCGCGTAGGCCTGGACCACCGCCAGCCGGGTCCGCTGGTTGACGACGAAGATGCGCTTTGGGATTCGCGAGAACGTGCCTGACAGGGCTTTGAGCGCTGTGATGTTGTCGATGACGCGCAGGTCGGCGTTGACGACAACGGCCTCGATGTCATTGCCGCGAATGCTGGCAGCGCCAAGCAGGTCCCCTGTGACGGGATGCTTCGGCTCCAGCATGGCGAACAAGGACGAAAGCCCGGCCTGCGTATCGGCTACAACGTAAACAGACATCGAGATGGTATTGCCGGCATTGCTTCAGATGTTGTCGAAGGCGCGCTGCTCGGCCTGGGTGAGAAAATGATCGAGGTCACTGCAGAGACTGTGCGCGACATCCTCGTTGAGTTCGAATCGCAGCGTCTTTCCGGCCATGTCGATCTCGACGATTCCGCGCAGCGGCTCCGTGCAATTCGTGGTGACGGAGAAGGCTGCGATCTTGTGGACGGCCATCGGTCGTTCCTCCCTGGGAAAATTGTGTGGCGGGCATGCTCACTTTGGAATGATGGCGCGCCCTTTCTTCTTTCGTTCGGCGACAAACTTCACACCGATCTGCATCCCGTCGACCCGGATCAGTTCGCAGCGCCGGAACGCAAGTCCTCTCGATGACAGGATCAGGAAGAATTCCTGCGCCCGCAGCACGTCGAGCGGGCCGTCGACCTCGAGCTTGGCGCCGGTCTGCGACACGTCGAGAAGAACGCAGCTTCGTTGCCAGGTGCCGTCAACGCCCATCAGGTTGACCGGATAGCGGTGCTCGAAATGAACGCGCTCGGCTTTTCGGTTTCCATAAGCCATCAATGCACTCCCCCAACTGAAGCTGTATCGGCAGACAAGGGCCTGGCGCCGATGTCGCTTACGGATCCGAAGCGGATGGCGCGCTGCGCGGTGGAAAGCGAAAGCGTGTCAAAGGCCTCCTTGGCCTGTTCGAGTTGTTGCGGTGAAACCGGCTTGACGCCCTTGCGGCTCCTGATGATGGCAACCGCGGTCTGCCAATCGAGCCGCGACGCCCGGCATGCGAGGACCAGGCCGTAGCAATCCTCCGTCTCCAGCAGCGGCTCGATGGTTTCGATCGGAACGGTTGCCAGCAGCGATAGCGCGGCGATGACACTGGGGTGGTCGCGCCGGATCGCAAAACGGTTGACGATGGAATCGTTCAACTGGCCGGCATTGTTGAGCGCGAGCACCGTCGCCTTTGCCTCGGAATAGTCCGCGGCAACAGGCTTGCGGGCGTGCCCGCGCGCGGCGGTCTCTTCGATCAGCGTTCTGATCGCGACATGTCGCTCGGGCGGCGCGGTCTTGAGCAGGCGGGCCTGCGCGGAGGGGCTGCACTTCGCCACCAACTCGCAAAGCACATCGCGCGGCAGATCCGGCCGCTGCACCAGCGCGTCGGCGATATCATCGTCGCGCAGGGCCATATCGACCAAGGTCGCAAAGCCCACAACAGAGAACTGCGCGCCGGGATTCCTTGCGAGGACGCCGCAGATGGCGGCATCGCCGCGCATCAGCAGGGCATCCGTGAGCCTGCGGCTCACCGCGCTGCGTCCGGCGATGGCGCCGAGGTGCTTTTCGCCGCGGGTCCTGATGACTTCGATGAGGTCGTCCTCAGACAGGCATTCGCACTTGCGAAGGATCGGGACGGCGACGGCCGCGTCCTCGTGCTGTGCGAGGCGGCGCACCGCCTCCCTCGGGGCCGACCTCAAATCGGCAAGGGGGGCGCTGAGTTTGGTCAGCGTGCGTGCTTCGACCGCCCCGATCAGACGGACCAGGACGTCGTCGAATATTTCGATCTGGTGCTCGCTGAGCCGATCGGCGTCCGCGAGGAACAGGCTCGCCACCTGCCGCAATATCCGGATGCGGCGTTCGGGCGAACCGGCTCTGACAACATCTTCGAGTTCTGCAATAAGCTCAGTCGAGGCAATGGTAGTCATGGCGGCACCAATAATCCGCTGCAGGACGTCGCTGTCCCTCAGCCGATTTCGCGCCTAGATTGTTAATTACCACTGTAAATTGGTCTTTTAGGGTTGTGCCCCCTTTAAGATTCTACCAGAAAACAGTATCGAAATTCGGCAATGGTATTTTGCCACGTTGTCTTTCGCAGTCACTGCGCTCCAACTGGGTGGAGATTGGAGAAGAGTACGAGACGAGTCGTCGAGCGAAGATCGCCGCTTTTTTTTGCAGCGCGGCATGATTGCCGTGCCCTCGACTGGTGTTGCTCTTACAAGAACTATTTTAAATGAACGATCATTCACCGGCGCCAACGCTGGTGCCGAAGATATTTCGGTTCGATGATATCGACACGTTTCGGAGCTTTATTCGAAACGTGCAGGTGGAGTGCATTCCGCTCGCCCGGGATATTTCGGCCGAGCAAACCATCCTGAACTTGCCGGGTTGTGACCTGAACTACACGAAGGCGTTTCCGCGGGTCATCGACGTGCAGTTGGCGCCGAACACCACCGCCGTCGGGTTCCCGATGGATGAGGGCACCGCCATTCGCTTCAATGGTATCGAGCACGATCGGTCGTTGCTGGTGATTGGCAGCGGCGGGGCCGCCTATAGCGCACTTGAGAGAACCCCCCGGCAGTATGCCTCGATCGTTTTCAAGCCCAAGGTCGAGGATCGCGGGTGGCCGAAGACCGGGCTGAGCTTCAATCTCTATGAAACCAGCGAGACGGCGAAACGGCGGCTGCGCCAGCTGGTGCGGGAGATCCTGGCGATCGCGCCGCATTTGGCCGAGGCGCCTGAGGTTCCCGGAGTAGCGGTCGCGATCCGCGAATCCCTGATGGCCGCGATTGATCATGCGTTCGCGGAGGTCGTGCCGGCAAAGTGGACGGCGCGGGCGAACGCTGCGCGGCAGTTCAAGGTTTTCAAGGATGTGCAGGCGGTCCTGTCCAGCGAGCTCGCGCAGCCGATCTACAGCAGCGATCTTGCCAGGGAGATCGGCGTGTCAGTGCGTACCATGCACGATGCGGTGCAGCGCTATCGGGGGATGAGCCTGCACCGATATCTCCGCCTGCGACGGCTGTGGCTCGTTCGCCAAAACCTCTTGGCCGGCACCCATAGCGTCAAGGCCTGTGCTCTCGCCTGTGGCTTTTGGCACCTCAGCGACTTCTCCAGGATATATCGGGCGCATTTCGGCGAATCGCCATCGGAGACCCTTTCGAGGTCGCGGCGATCCTGAATCAGCCAGAGCGTTTTCGAGCGAAGTGGACACCGGTTCGCGTGAAGAAAACGCGTCAAATCAAGAATCTAGACTGCGCGGTTATGCGCCGCTCTGGCACTTCTTCATGAAGCTGGTCTTGGCGGCGCCGGCGAGCTTCTTGCCATCGGACCCGACCGCTTTGGCCTCGCAGGACTCGGTGGTGCATTTCTTCATGAACGAGGTCTTTGCCGCGCCCGACAGCGGTTTGCCGTCCTTGCCGACGGCCTTGGTCTCGCAGGACTCCTGCGCGAATGCCGAGCCGATCGCAAAGGTGGTGACGACTGCTACCAACAATATCCGTTTGAGCATGGGCTTCTCTCCCTATTTGATTTGCCAAAATAGCCGGGCGGATTGGATATCGGAATCTTGCGCCAATCAAGTTGATAGCGCACGGATTCCTCCGACAAATCGACAAGCCATACCTGCGACTACGCCGCCCGGACTTCCGCGAGGAAGCGGTTGACCTGGCCGGCGAGGTCGCGAGACTGCGCGGAAAGCTGTTCGGCGGCGCCAAGGACCTGGCTGGCGGCGGCTCCGGTGTCGTCGGCGGCGCGCTGGACACCGGAAATGTTCGAATTGACGTCCTGCGTGCCACGCGCCGCTTCCTGCACGCTGCGCGAGATCTCCTTGGTGGCCGAGCCTTGTTCCTCGATCGCGGCGGCGATCGCTGTGCCGATCTGGTCGATCTCGGTGATGACGTCGACGACGTTCTGGATCGCTTTCACCGTCTCATCGCTTGCGGCTTGAATGGTGGCGATCTGCTCGGAAATTTCGGTGGTCGCCTTCGCAGTCTGGCCGGCCAGCGACTTCACCTCCGAGGCGACCACGGCAAAGCCGCGTCCGGCATCCCCGGCGCGCGCGGCCTCGATCGTCGCGTTCAGGGCCAGCAGGTTGGTCTGCGCCGCGATGTTCTGGATCAGCGTGACGACATCGCCGATCTTCTGCGCGCCCTCGGCAAGCGAGCGGGCGGTGTCGCCGGTGCGGCGGGCGTTCTCCACGGCGCGTGCCGCGATCTCGGTCGACTGCGTGACCTGGCGCCCGATTTCCGAGATCGAGGACGTCAGCTCTTCGGTCGCGCTGGCAACCGTCTGCACATTGGTCGAGGTTTGGTCGGAGGCCGTCGCTACGACAGCGGCCTGCCGGTTGGTGGCGGACGCCGTGGAGGACATCGACTGTGCGGTCTCCTCCATAGTGGCAGAGGCGGCCGAGAGCCCGCCGACGAGCTCGCTGACCTTCGCCTCGAACGTGTGAGTCAGGTTGTCGAGCACTTGCGCGCGGCGCATCTTGACCTGGTTCTCGGCTTCCTTCTCGGCCGCGAGGCGATCGGCCTTGATCATGTTGTCCTTGAAGACGCGTACGGCCTGCGCCATTGCGCCGATCTCATCGCTGCGCTCGGCGCCCGCGATCTCGTCCGCAACCTCGCCGGCAGCAAGCCGCGACATCCTGGCGGTCAATTGCACGATTGGCCTGCAGATCCGGCGTCGCACCATCATGACCAGCGCAATGCTCGCCGCGACCACGGCGATCAGGCCGGCGAGCGCGACCAGGAAGCTGACTCGCGCAGAGGAGTAGGCGGAAGAGAGCACCTGCTCGGCATTGTCGTAGAAGGCGTCGCGCACCCCGATGATCGAATTGAGTCCGTGCTGCGATTCCACGTAGAAGGCATCGACATCGTGCTCGTACTTGCCGCTGGCCGCACCTTCCTTCACGAGCTTAAGCTCCTTGCCGAACCGCTCGACATAGGCCTCGTTCATGCGGTCGAGTGCGACTGCGACGTTGGCGGGCAGGTTGGGATTGCCACGCAGTTCCTGCAGTGACATCAGCACCTGGTCCGCGCGCCCCTGGGCGCGAGCGAGATCGACCTTCTCGGTCTCGGTCGCCGCGCGCTTGGCGCCGACAAGGTTCTTGTGCTGGCTTGCATTGAAGCCGCCGACGTCGCGCAGCGACCAGGCGATATTCGCGTAAACGGCCTGCCGATAGGCGTCCCCGTCGATCAGGGCCAACTTGCGCACCTGGCCGTCGAGCAGGGAGGCTGCGGCATTGTTGAGCACTGCATTGTCGGCGACGATCTTCTTGGCGGCGTCCTTGCGCGCTTCCGCCGGGCCGTCGATCGCCTTGTCCATCGCCTCGCGCAACGCGTTGAATTTTGCGTTCACCCCATCGATGCCGGCGCCGATCGCTCCGCCGTCCTCGAGCGAACCGGGCAGCGCTTTACGCAGCGCCATCATCTTGTCGCGGGCGCGATCGGTCGCCGTGCGCACCTTGTCGTTCAGATCGGCCCGCTGCTTCGGATCGACCACCGGTGGCCCAAACAGGATGTTGGTGGCAAAGCCACGCTCCGAATTAAGATAGCGCGGGATGTCACTGATGGCGCGAACGATTGCGAGCCGCTCCTGCGCTGCCGACACGTTCTCCATGGTCTGGTATTTCGAGACCGCGACGTAGAGGGCCAGTCCACCGCCCACGGTGGAGAGCGAGACGATGGCGGTCGTCAAGAGGGTTCCGATTTTCATGTGACTGGTGCCATTCTGGACGATAGAGGAGCGTTCAGCTCCATGGTAACCAGCGCGGATTAAATCCGCGTTTACGCTTTCCGATCGGAGTGACCGGCATGGCCCATCGTATCCTCGTCTTCTACGGCTCCTATCGCTCCGACCGCATGGGCATTCGGCTTGCAAGCTTCGTGGTCGAGGGCCTGCGCGCCCGCGGCGAGGACGTCGAATTCATCGACGCCAAGGAGGTCGGATTGCCCATGCTCGACCGTATGTACAAGGAGTATCCGAAGGGCACGGCGCCCGCTGCGCTGGAGAACCTTGCGGGCCAAATCCGCGAGGCCGACGGCTTCGTGTTCATCACCGGCGAATACAATTGGGGCATCCAGCCGGGGCTGAAGAACCTCACCGATCATTTCCTGGAGGAGTGGTTCTGGCGGCCTGCCGCGATCGCAAGCTATTCCGCCGGACGTCTCTCCGGCGCGCGTGCCGCGACCGCCTGGCATGGCACGCTCTCCGAGATGGGCATGGTGGTGATTTCAAGCACGATCGGCCTCGGACCGATCGGGCAGACGCTGTCGGCGGATGGAAAGCCGATCGGCGAGGGCGGCAAGGCGCTGGAGCGGGCCTTTCCGCGCTTTGCCGATGATCTCATGTGGTGGGTCGAAGCCGCCAAGGAGCAGCGGGCGCGCAAGAAGCCGCCTTACTGAGTTGAGGCGAGGGCCCTTAACTAGCGCGTTCGCTGATCCGAATTTCCGGTGGCCGATTTGCGCTTGGTCTCGGCAGGCGCGCCCATCTCCTGGCAGGGCATCTGCTGCCATGAACCGTCGGCTGCCTTTTGATAGGCGCGGCAGGGCGATGTAGCCCGATTCTCGTCGGCCTTCTGGGCGTCGGGCTGGGTTTCCGAGTTCTTCGCGAGGACCGGCGTGGCAAAATGCGCGAGCGCAGCCACCGAACCTGCGAAGATCACTGCTGCGATCCGCATCGGAGGTTCTCCTTTTCGATGCAGACTTTTCTAGAAGCAATTGTGGAAAATTTTTGCCAAGCGGCCCCATGCGCCGGACTTTGCTTAACAATCGGAAAATGACCGATCAGCCCAGGTCCTGGGAACGTCGTTGTCGTTCGCCGGTTTAGAACCAACTGCGGCCAACCAGGACAGTGTGACGACCGGCGCAGGCAACATCGGGAGAGCGACATGATGCCAGAGACGCAGATTCACGTGATCGCGCGGCAGATGTTGGAGCAGCACGGCTTTGAGGCGATCGCCCGGGCGGCGCAGAAGGCGCAAGCCTGCGAGAGCCAGGGCGAGGCCGACGAGGCCCGTGAATGGCGCCACATCGAAGCCGCCATGAAGATCATGCGCGGCCCCCACCAGAGCTGATGAGCTATCGCACTAGCTGACGAGAGCTATCGCACCGGCATCGGCGGCCGCACCACCGGTCCGCCATCCTGCGCCGGTGGCTCGGGCACCGTTTGCAACGGCGCCGGCGCTGATGGTGGCGGCAGGGGCGGAGCTGCAGCGGCGGTTTGCGCGGGCGGATATGTCGGCGGCTTCGGCCTGCGCACGGGCGCTGCGACCGGCCGCGGCGGCGGCGCGGCACGCGGCTGCACGGCTTGTGCCGACACCCTGGCCTCAGAATTCCTGGCGATGTCGCGGGCGATCTGATCCTGGCCAGCCTTGAGCTGCGCGATGCTGGCTTTGAGTTGCTCGATCTGTTGGCCCATCGTCGCGAGATCATGCGCCATCGACTGCAGCAACTGTGAGGAATCAGCAGAGAGGGCGGCGGCCGTGGTCGGCGCGGCGGCTTGCGCTGGCTGTGCCTGAGCAGGGGTGTCCGGCTGAGCGACCGCCTGATCGGTCGAGGCGGTTTGAACGGCGGGTGAGGCTGATTGCTCTGTAGCGGCCTGATCGGCGGGCGGGGCCGGTTGCTCGGCGGGCGCCGTCGCCTTACCCGACGGTGACGAGGACAACGACGACAACAGCGAGACCTGCGGTATCCAGTCCGCAATCATCTGCTTGGCAGTATCGCCATGATGCTTCCAGGCTGCCGCCGCGAAAGCGCTGAGCAGAGCGAACAGGAAGCCCATGGCGGCGCGCTTGGCCCATTTGGCGAACGGCGAAGGCTCGCTCGGGAGCTGGATGTGATCGCTGGCTGTGACGCGAAAGGCGGTATCGAGCGATGGCGCCGAGGCGCCGGATGTCACGTAGCTCTGCGGTGCCGGCGTCTGGTTCACTTCGGCAGGCGGCGTTGGCGGTACACGATCTCCGCGCGCGGCGAGAACGACTTCGGGGTCGATCACGAAAACATCGTGCGGATCGGATTCTTTAGCAGGATTAGTGTTCAGCGTGGAAAGCATTGGCGCTCCATCTTCAGTCCAATGCCACCCGCTCTGGAAGCGGCCGGCGGATTAACACTACGTCAACCATCCTCTGCCCAGCCCCACGACTCCAGCCAGGTGTGACCAAAGCAAGGCGAGAGGAGGGAGAGTCTGGGGCCGCCCACGGCGACTGGTTTCCCCGGAACTCGGGAATCAGCCGCGCAATGGGCACGCAGCTAGTTCTTCGGACGGATGAAGCCGGCAAGGTGAGTCTTCTGTGTTTCGCACCATGTCGTCATGCCCAGCCGCCGCTGGTCGAGATCAGTCGCCTGCGTGGCGACCGCGACTTCGGCCATGAGCTCGTCGTCCTGCCGCTCGCCCATCTTGCCCCCGGTGTGCATGAACGCGATCGCCTTGCGCACCTTCTCCGTGGTGCCATCGGGCAGGTGCATCTCCTGGGCCTTCTGCACCAGGTCCTGATAGACGAGGTCGGTGTTGGGGCACTCGACCTTGGCGGCAAACGCCTGCAGCACCAGCGTGACATAGGCCGAGCGCGGATCGGCCTGCGCGGGCTGAGCAGCAAGCAACAGTCCCGCGATCAATAAACGAGAGCGCATCCTTGGGAACCTCCTGTTTTTTGAGGAGGCTAGCGTCGACGCTCGCGCCGTGCAACCGAGGCAAGGCAGAACATGCTGATTCAATCAAACAGACGTGTTCCAATGGCTGTTGCCATGATTTCAGCATTATTCTGGCAGCAACTAGGTAATAGGTTAACGCAGGGGAGACGTGCGGTGTCGAGATTGGGGCTCGCAGTTTTGCTGACGGGGGCAGTGGGGCTCGCCGGCTGCATGCAGACGACGCTGTCGCCATCCACAGATGCAAGCATGACGCCGCGCGATCGGCAGTTGTTGGCCAATCCGCCTTACGCGCAGGCCGCTATCCCGGAGCAGTTCCAGCGCCACATCGTCGACTATTCGCGCAAGGAACAGCCGGGCTCGATCCTGGTCGATACCGACGCGCGCTATCTCTATTACGTGCTGCCAGGTGGCAAGGCGATCCGCTACGGTGTGGCGGTCGGCGAGGAAGCGATGGCCTTCTCCGGGGTCGCCACCGTTGGCCGCATGGCCGAGTGGCCCGACTGGGTTCCGACCAAAGACATCCAGGAGCGGCTCGGACCTTATCCGTCGCGAGTCGCCGGTGGACCGGCCAATCCGCTCGGTGCGCGTGCGCTCTATCTCTACCAGGGCAACAAGGACACGCTGTACCGCATCCACGGCACCAATCAGCCGGAATACATCGGGCAGGCGATCTCCTCCGGCTGCATCCGCATGGCCAATTCCGACGTGATCGATCTGTTTGGCCGGGTGAAGCAGGGCGCCACAGTCGTCGTGCTGCCGCCTGCCGCCGGCACGGCGTCGGTTGGGCCGTTCAGCGCGCGCCGCGGATGATTTGATCTAATCCAACTCTCCATCCCTCATTTCGGGGCGACGCGTTAGCGTCGCAGCCGGAATGCATCTTTCCGCTGTGCCTGCGGTCCATTTGATTCTGAGCCAGCGCGCGTCGTACGCATCCGGCCCAGAATGACAGCGCCGGCTGTGGCGCAATCACCACACATCGAAGGAATCGCGCAGCGACAAGCGCGCCCTGACGCTTCCTGCCCCGGTTACGCCCGATTGGAGGCCGCCCTTAACCATGTTGGATTTCGGCTTGGGCTAGGGGCGCGAGTTGGGGATGCAACATGTGCTTCGACGCTGCCGCAAATTCGTACGTCGACATCAGGGCGCTCGCGCAGGTTGATGCGCACTTGGTCTCATCCGGTTCTATGTGGAGGGCCACGCGGCTCATTGCTGTGGTCCTCGGGGCCGCTTCATTGGCGGCCTGCGCGCAGTCAACCGTCGTCAGCCAACGATCGGAGATCGGCGCGAGCAGGCAGGCATCGTACGTGTACACCCGCACGGCGGCGGTCGCGATGAAGAAGCGGGTAGCGGCAATGCGCAAGCACGCGCGGCTGGCGTCGCGCAAGGGTGGCGATGTCAAGGTCGCATCCCAGGGTGTCGCGAGCTTCTACAGTGAGGACTCGCAGACCGCGAGCGGAGAGAAGTTCGACAAGAACGAACTGACCGCAGCCCATCCGACCTTGCCGTTCGGCACCAAGCTTCGCGTCACCGACGTGAAGAGCGGCCGTTCGGTGACGGTGCGGGTCAACGACCGCGGACCTTATGTGCGGGGACGAGTCGTCGACGTCTCCTATTCCGCCGCGCAAGAACTCGGAATGGTCGGCAAGGGCGTCACCAACGTCAAGCTTGATGTGGTCCACTAGAGCATGATCCGGAAAAGTGGGTACCGGCTTTCCGAAAAAGATCATGCTCAGACAAAGAGCGAGAGCGGGATGACGATTCGAAGAAAAGTCATCACGCGCTAGACTCTTGCCTTGACGCGTTTGGGAATTTTCTGTGTCGTCGTCGGGAAAATTTCCCTCGCATGCGGCGCTTTAATCAGGTTGCCGACGTCCATCGGCGCGATAAGATTCGAAACGCTACGTCCCGCGCCTTGAACTTATCCATTGCGTGCGGATTCTTACCCAATGAACTTCAACCCCGCCTTCCATTCGTGGAGGCGGGGTTTTTCTTCGGCGCGCTTCGGCAGCCCGCAACAAGGTCCCGGCTAGGCCAAAGGGGCTTCGCCGCGGCGCGCAAGCCCGGGACGACCAGCGGATCCTTCCGATTCAAATTTCAAGCAGCTTTCCGCTGTCATCGTCCGCCACCGGGTCGGCCGAATGGCCGCCCGATGACAGGCTCCGGCGGACGATCCAGTATTCCAGAGCGGTTGAGTTTGAGCCGAAAGGCCGCCGGATACTGGATGCCCCGCCTTCGCGGGGCATGACGGCGGAGTTTGTGAGGGGATGTGCGTTCGCGTTCTCGCGGCGTGAATTGCCCGAGCTTTGCGTTCGTTTCACTCTCCCCGAAACACAGAGGGCGCAGGGAAAGCGGGGGTGCCGGTTGCACCCGTCCATAGCGCCGCGGAACTTCACGGCGCGTTGACTGAAAGGTCGGAACGGCGCCCGTGTTCCACAGTTGGGCCTCCGAAGGGGCACCATTGGAGGAGGACCGATGAAGAAGCTCGCATTGTTGAGTGCCGCCGCGGTGTTGGCGACGACGTTCGCCACCCCGTTGATGGCGCAGGGAGTCACGCAGGAACCCGGTTCGATCGGGTTCAACTATCCGAATTCGCGCTACATGACCGGTAGCTATGGCGTCGGTACGCCCTATAACACCGGCCGTTATCCCCGCATGGGCTATTATTATCGACCGGTCTACTACGGATACGGACCCGTCTATCACCGACCCTATTACGGGCCGGGTCCAGGCGCGGTCGCTGCCGGCGTCGTCGGTGGAGCGATCGGTACCGCAGCCGCGATCGCCGCTGCGCCGTTCGAGCCGTATGATTCCTACGCCTATTACTACGATCCTTATTGAGGAACGCAGTAGCGACAGGAGAGCGGCCCACGGGCCGCTTTTTTGTTGCTGCTTCCGCTATGCGCCCGTCGCAACGGCAGAACGGCGCAGGCGCCGTTCCATCAAATCGTCACGTTCCCGGCGAATTGCGGCCAAAACCTGTTGGCTAGTGGCGAAAACCGGGCAAGCACAAACATGGGAAAAAGAAATTGTCCTACAAAATGATCGCAGAACGCGACAACGAGAAAGTCAAGGTCGAACGCCAGAGCTCATTGATCATCGTTGCCAAGGCACGCGTCTTCGCCAGCGCCGGCTGGCAGGTCGTGATCACGGACAAAGAGGGGAAGTCGTACGCTCCGGCGGAGTTCGATCGATTGTTAGCAGCGTGATTTTTCGGATTGCGTAGGCGGATCAGCGAAGCGCAATCCGCCGATCGGCTGGCTGTGGGTGGCGGATTACGCTGCCGCCAATCCGGCCTACGAGTTCTGCTCCATCAATTCAGCAAAACGTGAACGACCGATCGCCGGGCGCGAGACCGCGATGCGCTGACTGCGCGGCTGCATCAGCGGTTGGTGCCCGGGAAGATCATTTCATTTCGGCGCTCGATTGAGAACGTCCGTATTGTCGGTTGATCGCCAGGCGAAGCTTCTTCCTAAGACACATCAAGCAGAGATGCCCCGACCCCTTTTACGCACACATCCGCCGTGGCCGATCACGATGATGTTTTTTGGATGATGAGTATCATTCTATTGAACGTGAACGTCTGATCGCCATCTGCAGCCGCGAACGCCACGATGACTTCGAAACGTTGGCGAGAGTTCAAACATGATTTGTTTGGTCAAGTCGAAAGGGGAATAGGCAATGACTAGGTTCAAGCTTTTCAGCGCGGTTGCATTGGTATCAGCAATGGTCGCGAGTCCGGTGGTCGCGCAGCAGGCGGTCCAGGAGCCTGGCGCGGCGGCGTTCTATCAGAGCCTCGGCGTCGGCTCTCATTCCTACCCACAGAATGCGCTGGCGTCCTTCGGCCGCGTCGATCTGTCGGCTGCGCCTCCGGCGCGTCATGCGCGCGCGTCCGCGAGGCATCACGTCAGGCACTGACGTAGTGACGACGTCGGCGAGCATGGGTAAGCCGCCGGCTTCTTCAGTCGAAGGCGGATCGCGCTCTCGCGCCGTCCGCCTTCAAACCGTTTGAAGCGCGCCGTTGCTCAAATCCGCCCTGCGGAGCGCCACGCCGGAACGGGATCGAGTGGTGTGCGGTACAGTTCGATATTGTCGGCGTCGGTGACGCGAACCGCGCAGCCTTTCGCTTTCAACTCGGGCTTGACCTGTGAGAGCTCGTTGGCGAGCTGGTCGGCTCTGTCGGAGGCGACGTGCAGGTCCTCGAGAATGATCGAGCCCTGATTCCTGAACTCTTCCCCAACGACGAGATCGAAGCTGTAGCAAGGCATCCGAACCACTCCTGTTTCGGTATGCACTGCATGGTAGCACTGAGTCGTTGGTTCCCTAATACGACCAACGCACAATGGTTAAGCGTCGCGCGAGAACGGTGTGCAGCGATGCCCGAATGCATCACACGGCTCGTTCCGCGATGAAATGTTCCGTAGTTTTCCGGTGGCCCGCTGGCCACAAACTGTGATCAAGGCCACTTTTGCCTTGTTAGGACTTTATTAAACTTATCGGCGTCCCCTTAAAGGCACGGGAATTTGTGGCGGAACCGGATCCGGGAGCCGGCAGCTACAAGAGAAGGCCGGCGGCGTAACGCCCGCCGGTCTTTTCTCTGCACTGGCGGCGAAGGAGCCGAGCTACGAAGTAAGACAGCAATCCTGCTTCTTCTGGCGATGAGCGGCCGCCGTGCTCCATCACAGGATCAAGAGAAGCCTCTGCACAATCCTCGGTCCCCAGTGCAAGGCCGTGAAGTAGTACGTGCTTACGGCGATGAACGCTGCGGCAATGCCCATGCAAATCGCCGCTCCGATTTTGACGTGAACAGCAGAGCGCAGCTCGCGCGCGCGAATGAACGCCTCGGCAACGATCAGATTGGGAATGTAGAAAAAGAAAGCCATCACGACGTCAAAGCCCCCATCGAATGTCGGCGTGTGGCCCATGTTGTGGCCGAGCAATGCCCAGAATCCGTAGTCCATCCGGTAGAGCCAGGATCCGATCACCAGTGCAAACAGCCGGATCGCCCAGGCGCGATGCTGCTCGAAGCGTTTGCCTCGCGCATGCCAGAACGTTGTGACGGCGGCGATGGCCGTGAGCGCGCCATAGAGGCTGAAACCGATATTCATCGGTGTCCCGCCGATGGTGCCCTGCACGGCGATAAAAGCGAGCCCGCCCAAGCCGGCCATGAGTGCTGACAATGCATAGAGCCGGCCGACCCACCGGTGAAACGCCGGTGCTCTTGCCCGCACGGCGCTGATCAGTTGCAACGGCCCGAGCAGAAGCAGCACCGTGCCGGCCGCAAAATGCAGCCCGATACCCATTGTTGCCAGCAGCGAATGCGGATCGTGAAGGCGCGGCAGATCCCGGTTCCACTGATCAAGATTTCCATCCACCAGCGCGCCAAGATAGATCGCAACGATATAGAGGCCGAAGATGGCCGCGCTGATCCAGACGGCAGCCACAAGGGCGGTCATCGTCCATCGCAACGCCGCCGCGCCGACGGCATTTGCGCCGATCGAGCTGCTTTGTTGCCGATCAAGTTCGAATTGCAAGGACACTGCGATAGCTCAGCGTAAGTTTGACGCGCGACGAACAGGATTTGGGGCTGATTGAGGCATTGGGATGACTGCAAGGCTCGGAGCCTGGCCGATGACGTTACCGATGTAATTCGAACGCATGTGATCGATCGAGCGCAACTTTCGTGGTCTCCAGCGCGTTGTGCAAGCATGACAGCTCAGCAAACCCTGCATCCCATGATGAACTTTGACCCGTCCGAGCCGGCGATCCTGCATGACCGTACCACGGACGAGATTGTCACCTGGATCGGCGACGAAGCCGACGACTTCCGCCGCACCAGCAACGCGCGCGCCGACGGAGCGGTTGCGTGGCGGGAGTTCGTGTTCGACGGATGGGGGAATGTGCTGGGCGGGTGAGGGTCGGCGGAGCTGGTGGCGGGCGTGCAGCGCCAATCGCGGATAGCGGTTGCCTCGGGCGGCAAGGGCGGATATCCGTCCGCTCCTCCGGGCCAGACCAAACTCCGACGATCGGCCCGGGCAGACCACGAACGGACGACCGATGCCCCTGTCTCTGCCCAAGCAAAAGATCCGCGTCCTGCTGCTGGAAGGCGTGAACGATTCTGCCGTTCGCCTGTTCGACGCCAATGGTTACACCGAGGTCGAGCGTCTGCCGAAGGCGCTCGGCGCCAAGGAGCTCAAGCAGGCGCTGTCGGGTGTGCATATGCTGGGCATTCGTTCCAGGACCCAGCTCACCGCCGACGTGATCGAGGCGGCCGATCGGCTGATTGCGGTCGGCTGTTTTTCCGTCGGCACCAACCAGGTCGATCTCGACGCGGCGCGGCGGCTTGGCATCCCAGTGTTCAACGCGCCTTATTCCAACACGCGCAGCGTCGCGGAACTCACCATTGCCGAGGTGGTGATGCTGCTCCGAAAGGTGTTCCCGCGCTCGGTCGCGGCGCATGCCGGCGGCTGGGACAAGTCCGCGGAGGGCAGCCGCGAGGTGCGCGGCAAGACGCTCGGCATCGTCGGCTACGGCAATATCGGCTCGCAATTGTCGAATCTCGCGGAAGCCATGGGCATGCGCGTGATCTTCTTCGATCAGACCGACAAGCTCCGCCACGGCAACACCGAGCCGGTCGAGACGCTGGATGAGCTGCTCGCCGCGAGCGACGTGGTCTCCCTGCACGTGCCGGAGACGCCGGCCACCGCCAACATGATCGGCGAGCGTGAATTGCGGCAGATGAGGCAGGGCGCCTACCTCATCAACAACTCGCGCGGCACCGTCGTTGACCTTGATGCCCTGGCCCGGGTGCTCGGCGAGGGCTGGCTCGCCGGCGCGGCCGTCGACGTCTTCCCGGTGGAGCCGGCCTCGAATGCGGACCGCTTCGTCTCGCCGCTGCAGGGCCTTTCCAACGTGATCCTGACCCCGCATGTCGGCGGCTCCACCGAGGAAGCCCAGGATCGCATCGGCGGCGAGGTCGCGCGCAAGCTCATCGACTATTCCGATGTCGGCTCAACGCTCGGCGCGGTCAACTTCCCGCAGGTGCAACTGCCGGCCCGCCCAACCGGCACCCGCTTCATCCACGTGCACCGGAACGTCCCCGGCGTGCTGCGGCAGGTGAACGACGCCGTCTCCCGTCACGGCATCAACATCCTCGCGCAATACCTGCAGACCGATCCGGAAGTCGGCTATGTCGTGCTCGAGACCGACGTCGTCGGCGGCGAGGGCGAGGGATTGCTGGCGGATTTACGGGCTGTCGACGGCACCATCCGCGTCCGCGTGCTGTACGATCAGAATCGGCCGATGGCGCGGTGAGGGGCTCCCTACGGGGTCTGCTGCTTCGCGCGCCACTTTGGGCCGGGCCCTCGCATGTAGTGAAGCTCGGGCCGGTAGGGATCGCAGACGGCTCCGATCAGCTTGCAGCAGCCGGCGATGATCGCCTTCAGCGCTCGGCGCAGCGGTGTCCATGACGGCTGTGCGAGCGGCACCGGCTCCGCCCTCAATGCGACTTGCCAAGCACTGATGCGAACGGCACGGCGAGGACCTCGTCGCCGAGCTCATCGGTGACGTGCAGGACCCAGCTCCGCCAATCTTCCTCGCTTGGCGTCATGATGAGGGCGCGGACCAGGCCTTCCGCGTGCTCGCGTGCCTCGGCCAGGTCCATGGCGTGGCCGCATTCGTCGATGATGACGTGCTCAGCGTCGGAGCAGTGGAAATACAGTTCAGTCATGTTCCGCCTCCTGCGGCAAGCGACCTCACGGCCTATCGATAGCAGCAGGGATGACGGCTGAGAATCCGGGTGATCCCCCATCGGGAAGTTACGGGGAATGCAGAGGATTCGAATCAAGCCGATGTGATCGGTTCGCTAAACGGCTGCATGAGCTCAGAAAAATGTGAACGGGGTCGTTCTTCTCGCGGCGATCCACGGCGTTCGCGTGACCGGGTTTTGCGAACGGAAAATCGTTCTGTCTTGCTGCTCGCTTCTGCACTTCGAATCTACGGCGCCGGCAGCCGGCGAAACGAATCGCTCCATGACGCGACGATGGCTGTTGCGCATTGATCCCGCTCACTATCGCGTCGAGAGGTGCGCATTCCTGCATTGTTGCAATGCAACAATAGTGAATGCCGCAGTGCAGCAAGAGACCTATATCCTGAGCAGCGAATCCACTCAGGAGAATTGCAGTGAAGAAGACTTGCCTAACCCTTGCGGCCGCCGTCGCGATCTCAATGGCAGGCGGCGCTGCCAGCTTTGCTGCGGAGTTGCCGACCTATGAACTCAACGGCCTGCCGATCTCGCAGGTGCAGGTTGGATTGCTGGGAGCGGCGAATGTCCGGGAGCAGTCGCCGGTCGCCACCGCAGCGGCTTCTCCGCACCAGCTCAGCGTGCTGACACAGCGACCGAAACTCAAGGCGGCGTCGGCGACACAAAGTCCGACCCAAACCTCCGGTCTCGCGGCCCACTGAGCGCCGCGTCCAAAGCCGCACGAAATGCCAAAAGGCCCGCGACCGCGCGGGCCTTTTTTCTTGATGGCCGCCGCTTGTGGACGGCGGTGAGGCAGGACGGCGGGTTAAGAATTTGGTCATTTCTTTCCGCGCATTTTCACGACCTCATTCAGCAAAGAGGCACCATGTCTGACATCACCATTCCCGGCGGGCGTATTCGTTCCTTCGTCGAGCGGATCGAGAATCTGGACACCGAATTGCAGGAGTTGAACGAGCAGAAGAAGGAAGTCTTCTCGGAAGCCAAGGGCGAAGGCTTCGACGTGAAGATCCTCAAGGAGATCATCAAGCTGCGGAAAGAGGACAAGGACGAGCGCGACGAGCGCGAGAGCCTGCTCGATCTCTACATGCGCGCGATGGAAACCTCGCCGCCGGAAAAGACCGCCAAAGCGGCATGACACGATCAAAGTGACGCGCGTCGGGCGGGTGAACCATCGGGGCTGCGCTTCGCGCGGCCCGATGACAGGCTCCGCGTAACCTGCCGACGTCCGGGCAGCGTATCGCGGCCAATGCTGACATGGCGATGTCAGTCGAAGCCGCGGAACGCAACCCAATCGGAGATCGGGTCCCGCCTGGTCCTGAGCGTGTTGATGGGATTTTCGTCCGCGTATCCCAGGCCCATCCCGCAAAACACCATTTCCTCGGCTGGCAGTCCAAGCAGGTCTGCCAGCGTCCGGGGATAGCGCGACCAGTATTCCTGCGCGCAGGTCGACAGTCCATCCTCGACGGCGAGCAGCATCACCGTCTGGATGAACATGCCGAGATCGGCCCATTGCGGAGGGCCGAGCCTGCGGTCGAGGCAGAAGAACAGGCCGACCGGCGCGCCGAATAGTTGTCCGTTCTTCGCCAATTGCTGCAGTCGGCCGGCACGATCTTCCCGGGGAATGCCGATCGTGGTGTAGAGATCCTCTCCACATTCCCAGCGTCGGCGCCGGTACGGGTCCCACAGCGAATTCGGATAGACTTGGTATTCCGGAGGCTCTCCAAGCGGATTGGCAGTTGCGCGGGCCTTGAGTTCGTCAAGCGGGGCGCCCTGAAGCGCATAGACGCGCCATGGCTGGAGATTGCCGCCCGATGGCGCGCGCCTGGCTTTATCGAGCAGCCGCAGGACCTGCTGCTTGGTGACGGGATCGGATTTGAACGATCGAACCGAAATGCGCCGCTCGATAGCTTCCGCAACATTCATGAGATCAACCAAGGAGTTTGGTGAGCGCGTCGGCCACTTCATCCGGCCGCTCGAGTTGCGGATAATGGCCGAGACCGGCAAGCGCGGTCACACGGGCATGCGGTAGCTTCGCGCTTGCGCGTTCGAGAATAGCGCTGCCGGAAATTGGATCGGCAGCGCCATAGACGAAGCCAAGCTTGACGCCGGTCTGCGACAGTGCGGCTTCCCACTGCGGGGAAAGCCTGGACCGCTCGGCCATGTAGACCAGGTGCCGCGGCCAGAGCAGTTGTCCATCTGCGCGCCGAATGGCGTCCCACATGTCATCGAGTTCTGAGGCCGCGAGGCGGCGAGACGGGAACAGTGTCGCCGTCGCTGCTTCGAGCGTTGCGCGCGAGAGCGATCGGGCGATGATCGGCCCCTGGACCGGGTCGGCGAGGGCGAGTTGGGTAGGGCTCGGACGGTAAAG
The DNA here is from genome assembly GCF_055456055.1 of Bradyrhizobium sp. LeoB3. Classification (NCBI taxonomy): domain Bacteria; kingdom Pseudomonadati; phylum Pseudomonadota; class Alphaproteobacteria; order Hyphomicrobiales; family Nitrobacteraceae; genus Bradyrhizobium; species Bradyrhizobium sp. LeoB3. Next base: position 7,052 of record NZ_JBVBEF010000017.1, on the reverse strand, counting down.
CTCCGCGTAGACCGAGGAGTTCATGAAGATCGCCTGCCTCAGACCGAGTTCCAACCGGTCCTCGAGCTGGCGGTGCAGCATGTCCTGAAGCAGGATGCCGCCCAGATCGTGCGCGACGACATCGGCCTCGGTAACGCCGAGAGCAGGAAGGATCGCGAGCGCGCGGTCGGTTTGGATCAGCGCCGAATAATCGGCATCGGTCGGCTTTTCGGAGGCACCGTAGCCCAGATAGTCGAACGTCACGCAACGGTAATGGTCGCGAAGGCGGATGATGACGCCAGCCCAATCGTGCGAGGAGGTCGGAAAGCCGTGGAGGAAGACGACGGTTGGCCCGCTCCCTTCCACGCGCGTGAAGATGGCGTGGCCATCAACCTCGATCGTCGAGCCGCTATCCCACCACTCGGTAAGCCCTGTCATTGCGCGCTCCTGACGTCGATACAGATCTTGCCGTGCTGGTCGGCGCTGGCGAGTCGGCGATAGGCTTCCGGCACTGCCTCAAATGGATAAAGGCTGTCGATCACCGGCTTGAACGCGGCCGTTTCGATGAAGGACAGCATCGCCTCGAAGCTGGCGCGCGATCCGACGGTGATGCCGCGGATCGTGAGGTTTTTCGAAATTACCTGACCAAGCTCGACCTTGGTCGACAGGCCACCGAGAAAGCCCACGGCAATGATCCGACCGTTCTGCCCGCTTGCAGCCACCGATTGGGCGAACGTGGAGTCGCCGCCCACATCCACGATCACGTCCGCGCCCCGTTTGTGCGTCGCGCGGACGACTTCCTTGCCCCATTCCGGTGTATCCGAAGCAAGGACAACGCTCTCGACACCGAGATTACGGATTGCGGCGGCCTTGGCTGCGGAGCGCGACACCGCCACCACGCGCAAACCTGCGGCAAGCGCGAATTGAGCGGCAAAGGTCGACACCCCGCCCGAGCCCTGCACGACCACCGTTTCGCCGGGCTTTGCGCCAGCGAGATCGAAGAGGGCGCACCAGGCGGTGAGCGCCGCGATGGGAAGCGTCGCGCATTCGACGTCGGTCAATCGGTCGGGGGCGCGCACCACGAAATCGGCCGGAAAGACCCGCCGCTCGCAGAGCACGCCATCCAGCGGCGAGCCCAGCGTCCGGGTGCGATCGGAAGGCTCGCTCGGTCCCCGGTCCCAGCTCTGCATATAGCAGCCGATCACCCGCTCGCCGACATGCCATCGCTCGACACCGGGACCGACGGCGACGATGCGGCCGACGGCATCGGAGGCGGGGATCATCGGGAGTGACTGCGAGGGCGCGTAAACGCCGCGCGCAATCGCGAGGTCACGATAATTCAGCGAGACGGCATCGATTTCCACGAGCACCTCGCCTTCGCCCGCGATCGGGTCAGGCCGCTCCCCGAGCGCCAATCCTTCGATGTCGAACGACCGAACTTCCCAGCACTTCATACAAATCGCCATCCAAATACATAAATGTATCTGAATGCAAAGATGTTAGGCTGTCAAGTCTTGGGATTCGGCTTCGGCTTGGTTTGGGATTCGGCTCGCGACAGGAGGACCAATGCGAAAAGTGAAGCGATTGAATCGCGAGGAGAGCCAGACACGGACGCGCGAGTTGCTGATGCGCTCGGCCTCGGCCTGCTTCGCCAGGCTGGGCTTCGAAGGCGCATCGGTGGATGAGATCGCCGAAACTGCCGGATTCTCGCGCGGCGCGTTCTATTCGAATTTTGCCGACAAGGACGAGATCTTTCTCACGCTGCTCAAGCGGCATCTGGAGCGGGATCTGCGCGATTTTGAAGCGGCACTGACGACGAGTGACAGCTTCGAGCAGCTCGTCGAAAAAGCGGCCGCACGATACGTCGAGCTCGGCGACCATCCCGATTGGTGCCTGCTGATGGCCGAGTTCCAGTTGCGGGTATCGCGCGCGAACAAGGCCGACGACGCCTTTGTCCGGACCTATGCTGAATATCGTCAAACACTATCCGGTCTGATTGAGCAGACCTTCGCGAAATTCGGCAACAAGGGGAGCCTGGCGCCTGCCGATCTCGCCATAACTCTGCTCGCGCTATCGCATGGGTTTGCGCTGGAGCGCGCGGCATCAAGGGATGCAATTCCAATGGCGCTGACGGGCAAAGCGATGAAGGCGCTGTTAATCGGAGCCGCGAGCAAGATGTAGTTCGCAGCGTCGGAAAACCGCTTCAGGGCGAGCAAAGTGGAACTGATTTGCCCGTCGGGCACGGACCTCACCAATATGGATCGTCCCAGGGGTCGACCGTATACGGCGGCGGCCTCCAAGGCCCTGGCGGCCGTCTGGGCCGCCGAGGTTCGATTGCGGCAGGCACGTGCGGGCGCGCAGCCACGCTGCTCTCTTTCCTCACGGTCGGCGCGGAGGGTTTCGCGGACGAAGCGGCAAGCTGCGCTTGCAGCGCCTGTATCTGCTCGGCGATCCGCGCACTGTCTTTCGCATTCTGCTCCTGAGCCGCCTTGAGCTGTTGAATGGACTCGGCGTGCTCGCGAAGCGTTTGCTCGTGACTGGTCTTCAGTTGCTCCAGCTTGTCGTTGATGCTTACAAGGCCCTGCGCGATGGTCTTGAGCGATTGCGCGACATCTATGGATGTCGAGTCGGCGGACTTGGCGGAGCCGGCTGGCGGAGCGTCTTTCGTTTCCTTGGGGTTCGAAGGCGCCGGCGCTTCCTTGGGGCTCGAAGACGGCGGCGAGGGTTGTTCGCCTGCCTCTGCCACCTGGACGGTCAGCGATCTGGTCGGACCGCGAGGCTCGGACGCCTCCGGGGACGCCATCGAGGCTTGCGGGGTCCATCGCGCCATGATCGCCTTGGTCTCATTGCCGTATCGCGAAGCCAGCGCAGCACCCGCGATGCCCAGCGCCAACAGAAGGCCGCCGACGGCTCGCAGCAGGGGCCGACCCCGTCTCGGGCCTGGGTCGCGCGCCTGGTTCTCTGGTGTTGGAGTCTCGTTCACGGTGGGAGCGTCGGGTGGCGCGGCGCCGGCATCTTCCTGCCGGACCTTTGGGCCATCGCCGCGCTCCAATCCGGAGACCAATCTGTCCAGCCGCGTAAGGTCTTCGCCGGCACTTTTGATCCGTTCATAGGCCCGCGCCAGTTCGCCATCGGCGCGCGGCGTGCCCTGCGGTTCGTCCGGCTTCGGGTTGTCCGTATCAGCCACCGATGCGCTCTCCATTCAGTCTTGCATCAACGGAATGAGTGCGGCAGTCCGAGATCGTTGGGAGGATAGTTGCCGTCGCCGTTTGGATCAAGATAAGGCCGGCGTGAGGGAGAATTTAAGGCGACCTCGGCCGGGCCCGGCAGATTACGCCGTCGGCCAATCCGCCCTGCGGGCTGATGGCTTCGCAAGCCGGCGTTGACCTGCGCAGATGCCGAATCCGCATAGCGCGCCATTCCCACTGGGCCCACGCTGGCCGGGCGCCCTGTTTCTCGGACGGATCGCAACTGCTTTCCCTCCCTGGTGCGCACCTTCGGGCCTGTGCCCGATGAGTTCGAAATCGATCGCGCCGCTTTTCGGCAACATTGCAAGAACGACTTCCTGCGTCGAACCAGGCACCAACCTCAGGAGGTATCGCATGCGACGTCTCATATTCGCCCTGTCCGTCGCCGTTCCGGTAGCAGTGGGAGCAATCTCGCCAGCTAGCGCGCAGGACTACCCTTACTGCCTGCAGGGAAAGGACTGGGGCCTTCCGGGCCTTTGCCAGTTCTGGACCTACGAACAATGCCAGGCGAGCGCATCCGGCACGTTCTCCTATTGCGGGATCAACCCGCGCTTCGCGTTTTTCTACACGCAGCCAGGCCGCTGGCCGCCGCCGCACTGAGATCGTGGTGACATAAGGAAGGCCCGCGCGGCGGGCTCAGCGCGAACGGCTTGTCGGACGAGGTCCGGCCGTCCGACGGCCGCTTCATCTGCATCGCGTCCGGCAAGCGGACCGGCCGCGCAAGGACCGAGCCAGACCTGAACGGGGGCTGAGCCATGAAATGCACCAAGCAGTCGTTTGCCGTCATCTGCGCGCTCGTGGCAGTGCCTCTGTCCTTGAGCATTGGAAGGCTCAATGCGCGCGATTCCGATCTCGCCAATGACACATTGGCAGCCGCTCGGACCGCCAGGCAGCAATGCGTGAATACCTGTCGTGCGCGATATCGCGACTGCCGTCATCTGAAACAGCTACCATCGTTCGAGTGTCGAGGTGTTTACCAGGACTGCACCCGATTCACTTGCAGTGGTTCAGGACCGGGATGACGCAAGTTGCCTTTGCGGCCGTCAGCGGCGAGCGTGAGCGGCGGATTACGCTGGCGCTGATCTGCCCTACGAACTGGTTTATGAGCACGCGCCTAGCATCCACCGATGCCGCCGAAGAGATCGCCTGCGCTGGCATTGCCGGCCATTGACGGTATCGCGCCCAGGCAACGCACGCTCGATGAGGCAACACCGCCGACAGCGCCACCCGCGCCCGACGTGGCGTTGGGCGTGCCGGTTTGCGTGTTGGGGGCAATGCTGCCCACTGGTGCCGTTGTCACCGCGGTGGCCCCTGCCTCCGCCGGAACTTGGTAGGTTGGGGCGCCGAGCGGATCGGATGCGCAGCCGAACGCCGTCAGATCGGCGCTCAGCGATACGCCGGCCGCACAGGGCACCGCCACGGGCGCAATGGTGCTGAAGCTTCCTCCCGTTGCCCCGGTTACTCCCCGGCCGGATGGCACGATCGCGCCGGTCACCGTGCTCACTGCGTTGGTCGGAGAGTTGACCTGCGCGCCGGTTTGAGCGCTGACCTGAGGATTCGGCTGCGTGCCTACCGATGTACTCACCTGCGCGTGAGCGGTGGCAGACACACCAAGCCACAGGGTGACCGCAAGGATGAGCATCTGTTTCATCGCGCTCTCCTGTCCTGCCGAAGCGACGATGAGGTCGTGACACGGCGTCCGCCCGCCCGTTGCTTCAAACGTCTCCGACGCAGAGGGGTTCCCTGGGACCGAGCCTCAGTGTGCGGGGCGGGTTAGAGTGAGCGGGCGGATTACCGGGTCCTCCACGATAACGAACCGCCACGGCTGGCTCAGCCCAACCGATGGGGACAGGCAGGCGATGTCGATGAGCCGCTCCAAGGTGCCGTCCGGCAGCGGATCGGTTCGGAAGCGCCGCACGTCGCGCCGGCAGATGAGGAGTTCGCGCAACTGCTGGCGAAATTGCTCGTCGAAGGCAACCATCAGAGTTGTAGATTCGGATGAAAGAGCGCGGCGATCAAACTGGATGGCTGTCTCCCGGATCTTCGGCACTAGCGACAAAATTGGACTAACCATCCCGCCCTGCGGCTACGTGTTTCGATTCGATTGTCAAACAGCGGATGCGATGCGAGTCCGCATTCCCGCGGCACGATGTGCCCGAGGTCCGCGTTTTCGTTGACCCTCTTTCGATGTAGAGGGCGCAGGGAAAGCCGGGTGCCGGTTGCACCCGCGGGTCCCGTGCAACAAAAAGCACGGGGGTAGGACCACAGGTTCAACCGAAGCATTCCGGCTTTCCCTGCGCGATGGTGTTACGGCTTACTTCGTGCTCTCCTCGGTGACCGGGCTTTCTTGCCACCGTCACCCTTAGGGACGTTTCCATCCCTTAAGGACTTAGCGCCAGCGTCGGGGCGCCGGGACCACACGACTTCGCCGTCCGCGAACAACCGCGCTCGTCTTTCGCGAGCCGTCGCGTCCACCGCATCTCACCGCGCGTTCGTGACGTTGCGCAACGCCCCCCTCATCGGGTGAGACGCGCGGAGTTAAATCACTGATTTGCCCGACGACGGAAGCGGAATGTTTTTCGGGCGAGGACTGGACAGGCCAAATCATGTTGTAATCGCAGGCGAATTTTTCTCCTCGTCATTCCGGGGCGTCCGAAGGACGAGCCCGGAATCCATTGCTCCACCTGCGCCCGCCGTCCGATGGATTCTCTGGTGTGCAATTCCACATCATAGCTCGCGACTTTGTCGCGCCCCGGAATGACGAGGAGGAGAGAATTCGCGCTACCGCGCGTTTTGATGCGCCCGTCGATACCTCGATGAAGGCACCTACCGCGTTGAGGTCCACAATTTGCAGCCGCAGCCCGCCTTCGATGGCATTACCGTGCGGATGAGCCTCCACAGTGGCGACGCAAAGTGAACTTATGTTTGGCCCGTCGGCGAAGTGCCCGCACAGCGCGTCGAGGGCCGGAGTGTGGAGTATAGCAGACTAGATTTGCTCAGATTGAGTTATTCGCATTTTGATCCATAGCCGAAGTGATGCCGAGCGTAGCAATGCCCCCAATGTGGACAAAGTTTGCAGCACATGCTCGGGTTCATGTCTTTCGGGGAGGCGGCTGTGTGCTGCAAGGTATTTCGTTGCTTCGCCACCATCGCGTTTGGTTGTCTCGCTGCCGTGCCGGTGACCGCCGAGAAGGCCAGTTCGCCGGCACTAACGTACTCTCCCTGGACGAAGTTCTGTGTGAACGAAACCTGCTTTGTCGGCAGGGATGGCCGCTCGTATGCAGACTGTCCACCAGTTGTCGCGGCTGTGTTCATTGAGCGAAATGGAGACACCAAAAAGACGTTGCACGTTACCCTGCCGACCCGAGTGAGCTTTGAGCGCGGTGTCCGTATCATCATCGATCAGAGCAAGCCAATCGAGCGGCCCTATGTCCGCTGCTTTGCTAGTGGCTGCATGGCCGAGTATGACGCTGGAGGGGAGCTGATCGATCAGCTCAAACAAGGGCGAATGCTTGTTCTTGAGACGGTCGACAAAGCCAATTCGCCGATCAGACTAAGCGTGCCGCTTGCGGATTTCGCCAGTGCCTACGAAGGCCCCCCGCAAAAGCCGAAGGTGGTCGAGGAGGTGCTGCCAGAAAAGGAAATGCAGGCGCGGTTGGAGCGCCAGAGGCGCGCCGAAGAGGACCGTAAAGCCAGATGCCAATGAGGCGTACGGAGTCCTCTAGCAAAACGAGCTGGTTTCCGCTTATGGCCGATTCCGTTGAAAAAGGTTGAAGTAGTTCAATGTATCTGGCGCCAGCCTCGACGAGACCGAGCGCTTTGCCG